>CBESNZ010000258.1:0-5115 GCA_965531045.1 uncultured Acidimicrobiales bacterium | reverse complement strand
ATGCGAACGACGCCCAAAAGGCCGCGATCCGCACCGAACTCCACAACTTCGCCGCTGCCGACACCACGCTCTGACCCCGACCGGCCACGCTCCGTCAAACATGGTGTCAGACACGTGTCTGACACCATTCTCGCGGAACGCGCGTGGGGGACCGCTATGAGAGGCGGGTGGTTGCGGTGCGGGGGGGCACCGCGGCGATGACCGCTTGGGCGATCGCGTCGAGTTGGTGGTCTTCGAGCCCGGCGACGGTGATCCGCACGGCGGGTGGAGCGGACCGTCGGTACGGGGACCCGAGCCGGATGGCATACCCCGCCGACCGGACGATTTCGGCCACCGGTTGTTCGGCTGCGACCGGAATCCACACGTGCAGCCCCGACCGACCGGATGCTTTCACGCCGCCCACTTCCAACGCATCGATGAGCCGGGTTCTGCCTGCGGCATATCGTTCGGCGGCATGCTCGATGACCGTCGCGGTCTCCGGATCGTCGAGCAGAAAGGCCACCGTTCGTTGCAGGAGGTGGCTGACCCACCCGGGACCTATCGACACCCGATCCTCGACCCGGTCGACGGTGTTGCGATCGCCGGCCAGCAGTGCCAATCGGAGATCGGGACCGAGCGACTTCGAGACCGAGCGCACAACGGCCCATTTCGGCCGATCACGGTCGAGCCCGGCCAGGGGCACGCCGGCGATCGGTCCGGCATGGTCGTCTTCGACAACCAGCACCGATCGATGGGGCCGGAGCAGTGCATCGAGCTCGGCGACCCGGGCCGGCGTGAAGGCCGAGCCGGTCGGGTTCTGAGCCCTCGGGGTGACAATGATGGCGCGCACGCCGCGCGTCAGCGCCGCCTCCAGGCCAGCGGGAGTCACCCCTTCCTCGTCGATCGGCAACAGCACCGGTTCGAGGCCGAGCGCTGCAATCAGGTCGTGAACCGGAGCATGTCCAGGGTCCTCGATCCCGATTCGATCGCCGCGACGAACGTGCTCGACCAACACCCTCTCGATTGCGTCCATCGCCCCCGAAGCGAGGGTGAGGTTGGCAGCGTCGATCCCGTCAGAGGCCAGCCAACGTCGTCCGGCCACCCCGAGTTCGGCGGTGACCATTCGATCGCCGTAGCCGACGGGGCCCGCCTTCGCCGCCATCGAGACCGCAGCGGCGAAGTCGGGCTGAAGGGCCGGGTTCGGATTGCCGGAGCGGGCATCGACGATCCCCGCCGGGAGCGGCGCGCTCGACGGCGAGGCAGCCGGCCGACGATCGGCGATGATGGTTCCCTGCCGACCCCGCCCGATGACAATGCCGCGCTCGCGCAGCTGTCGATATGCCGACGCGATGGTGTTGGGTGCGACACCGAGCTCGGCCGCAACCGAGCGGACAGAACCCAGCCGATCACCGGGTGACAAGGTGCCGGACCGCACCCGCTGTTCGATGTCGGCAACCAAATCGCTCGCCGTTGCTTGAGGCATTGCACTAATGTATCAGACTATGCCTTGTAATGTATCAGTACAATCTAACCCGATAGACGACCGGGTTCGTGTCCACCGCGGCACCAAGAACATCGTCACCGACCTCGCAGCGAGAGACGCGATCCTGGACGAGGGTCTCGTTGCGCACGTCGGCACCGTTCGTAACGGTGGCCCGGTGGTCATCCCCATGTTCTACGTGCGCGACGGCGACACGCTCCTGCTGCACGGCGCACCAGCAAGCGGCGTGATCAGAAGAGGCGACTCCACCCGCAACGGTGGGGTCGACGTCTGCGTGACGGTGACCCTTCTCGACGGACTCGTGCTGGCTCGGTCGGCGTTCCATCACTCGGTCAACTACCGCTCGGTCGTCGTCGTTGGTCAGGCGGTCGAAGTGACCGAGCCCGCCGACAAGCAGGCCGCACTCCACCACTTCATCGAAGCCCTCATCCCCGGTCGGCAGGGAGACCTTCGCCCCAACAGCAAGGCCGACATTCGGGGAACGTCGGTGCTACGGCTGTCACTCGAGCACTCGTCGGTCAAGGTTCGTGCCGGCGAGCCCGTCGACGAAGACGACGATTACGACTTGGCCATCTGGGCTGGTGTCGTGCCGATGCGAACCGTCTTCGAGCCGCCACAGACCGATAGTCGGGTGCTTCCGGGCGTTGCGGTGCCGGCGTCCGTCATCGACGCGACGCAGCGCTGATGCACACCTTGTTCGATCGAACCCACGGGGCCTGAGCAATCGACAAACTGTGGCCTGCAACACAAAACCGGCTAGAAACATGGCGGAATAGCGCGGTTTTGAAGGGAAGCAACAGTCACCATGAGCGATCCGATCTACGACGCAAGGTCATTCTGGGAACTACTCGAACGGCGAGTCGCTCTCAGCGCCGACGACGTGATGCTGATCGACCTCAACGATCGTCGGCTCACGTTCGGCGAGTTCAAGGACCGGGTCGAACGCGTCGCCGCAGGCTTCGCGGCGATGGGGATCGGCGAGGGAAGCCCCGTCACGTGGCAGCTGCCGACGCGCATCGAGACGATCGTCGCGTCCTTCGCCCTGTCCCGACTTGGCGCCGTCCAGAACCCCATCATCCACATCTACGGAGCACGCGAGGTGGGCTTCTGTATTCGTCAGACCGGGGCCGCACTCGTGCTGCACCCAGGCACGTGGGGCGGAACCGATTATGGCGACATGGTCGGAACTATCGCCGCCGAGCTCGATGATCCCCCGCAGCTTCTGGCCGCGTACGACGACCTTCCCGAGGGCGATCCCGCCACCCTCCCGCCGGTCCCATCCAGTGACGGGGAGCCGGTTCGGTGGCTGTACTACACCTCCGGGACCACCTCGGACCCCAAGGGGGCCAAGCACACCGACGCCACGCTGATGGCGGGCGGCGTCGGCCTGGCGAAGGCGCTCGACATGAGCAGTGCCGATGTTGGATCCATCGCATTCCCGTATGCCCACATTGGCGGACCCGACTACATGGTGACCATGTTGGCCAGTGGCTTTCCGGCCGTGCTCGTCGAACGGTTCGTCCTCGACGAGGTCATCCCCGCCTACGCGAAAAACGGCGTGACGATGGCGGGCGGCTCCACCGCCTTCTACACGATGTTCCTCAACGAACAACGCAAGACTCCGGACACCCCAATCATCCCGACCTTGCGTCTGCTTTCGGGCGGTGGCGCACCCAAGCCGCCCGAGGTGTACTTCGAGGTGAAGGCCGAGATGAACATTCCGGTGTGTCACGGCTACGGCATGACCGAGTGCCCCATGATCGCCCAGGGCGGTCCCAACGACACCGATGATCAGTTGGCCCACACCGAAGGCCACGCCGTATTCGGGTGCGAAGTCACGATCATGCGGGACGACGGCTCGCCCGCCGACGCCGGCGAGGTAGGCGAGGTGCGCCTGTCGGGGCCGATGCTGTTCAAGGGGTACCTCGATGACGATCTCGATGCCGCAGCATTCGATGAGGCGGGCCGCTTCCGATCGGGCGACCTGGGCGTGAAGCACGCCGATGGCCACGTCACGCTCACCGGCCGCCTCAAAGACGTGATCATTCGTAAGGGCGAGAACATTTCGGCCAAGGAGGTCGAGGACGTTCTCTACGCCCACCCAAAGGTCGGCGCCGTCGGTGTCGTCGGCCTTCCGGATCGCGATCGCGGCGAGCGTGTTTGCGCCGTCATCGAGCCCGCACCCGACGCAGAACCGTTGAGCTTCGACGAAATGGTCGCCCATTGCGCCAACGCCGGCCTGATGAAGCAGAAGACGCCGGAGCAGCTGGTGATCCGTGAACAGCTCCCTCGCAACGCCACCTTGAAGATCTTGAAGTTCAAACTGCGCGACGAGTTGGCCGACCAGCCCTGGCCGTAGCGGCCAACTGCTCCAAGGACGGTGGGGGCAACCCTTGCGCACGCCGAAGCCAGGTCGTAACAATGGAGTTGTGCCTATCCCCGCCGTGCACATTCCTTGCATCGTTCCCACGTGACCGACCTACGCCCGTATCAACTTGACGACCGCTATGTCGCAACATCGGGTTGGGCGTTTCTCAGCGGCATACAAGCCCTTGCCCGCATCCCGATCGATCAGCTCCGGCTCGACGCGGCGGCCGGCCTTCACACCGCAGCGTTTCTGACCGGGTACCCGGGGTCGCCACTGGCGACGCTCGACAAGGAAGCCGTTCGCGCGGCGGCGTTGGCGCCCGACGTCGACTACGTCGTGCAGCACGGGGTCAACGAGGAGCTCGCTGCGGGTGCGGTCGCCGGGTCACAACTGGCCTCGATCCAGCCCGACTGCAAGTACGACGGCATCGTCGGATTCTGGTACGGCAAGACCCCCGGCCTCGATCGGGCGAGTGACTCGATTCGGCACGGTGTCTTCACGGGCACGGCCAAACTCGGGGGCGCGGTCGCAATGGTCGGCGACGATCCGGCGGCGAAGTCGTCGACGCTGCCCGGAGCGTCACAACAAACCCTCGCCAGCCTCGGCATGCCCACCCTGCATCCGAGCGACGTGCAGGAGGCCCTCGAACTCGGTCTCCACGCCGTCGCCATGAGCCGCGCCAGCGGCCTGTGGGTGGCGCTGAAGATCACGACGGCCGTGGCCGATGGCACGAGCACGGTCCAACTCGAGAAACGCTTGCCGCTCCTCCCTGCGTTCACCCCCCACGAACGAATTCCCGATGCGCAGTTGTTGCCACCGCACAGCGTCGACATCGAAGCCGACCTACTCGTACGCCGAACCGTCGCGCTGGAGTACGCCCGCGAAGCCAAGCTCAATTCGGTCGATGTCGACCCGCCGGATGCATGGCTCACCGTCATCTCGAGCGGTCACGCGCTACGCGAGACGTACGGCGCGCTGGCTCGGCTCGGCCTCGAGAGCACCGACCGGATCGCGGACGCAGGAATCCGTGTTGTGCACCTGCGCATGCCGTTTCCGTTCGACGAAGACCTGGTGCGGGAGGCGGTCGGCTCGTCCGAGACCTTGCTGGTGGTCGAAGAAAAGGACGACTTCATCGAGCAGCGTGTCAGAGCAGCGCTGTACGGCTTCGCGAATCAGCCGCCGATCACCGGCAAGACCCATCCGGACGGCCGCCCTGCCATTCCCGGCCACGGCGGACTCACCAGCGAGCCCATCACGGTCGTACTCC
>CBESNZ010000257.1:0-5120 GCA_965531045.1 uncultured Acidimicrobiales bacterium | reverse complement strand
GGGCGGGCGAACCATCGATCCGGGATCGACGTGGTCGGCCTTGAGGTGGTCCTGGGTGATGTGGGGCGGGAAGTCAGGCAGAGACAATGGCTGTCCCGGGTCGAGCGGAGGTATCGACACCATCGGGCAGGGTGCGTCCATCGAGGGTGGCGGCACCGGTCGGGCGTTTGACGATCGTGCCGTTGACGAGCACCCAGGCAACCCCGGTGGATGCGATGGCGGGGTTCTCGATCGTGGACCGGTCGGCGATGGTGGTCGGGTCGAACACGCACAGGTCGGCATCGCTACCGATTTGCACGCGCCCTTTCCGGGTCATCGCCGGCGTCGAGGCCAGAAGTTGGGCGGGGAGGATGGTCATCTTGGCAAGTGCGTCCGTCAACGACAGGATATTGCGTTCCCGGACGTACGGACCGAGCACCCGAGAAAAACACCCGGTGGAGCGGGGGTGATTGTTGTGCGGCGGTTCGAGGATGGCGTCGCTCCCGAGCATCACCCAGGGCGTGCGCAACGCGGCGTCGATATCTTCCTGCGGCATCGCGTAGGCGGCGGTGAGCATGTTTGCGTCGTAGGCGGCTTGATAGGTGCTCTCGGTGAGCCGATCGGAGGTGCCGGCCACCTGGAGGTCGCTGTAGGTGATGCCGAATTTCTCCTGCCAACCGTCGTAGCGCGACGACTTCAGGTACGTCGCCCAGAACGTATACGGGTAGACGCAGGCCGTAATGCGGAGACCCTCGCTGCGGGCGGCTTCGAGCGTGGCGAGCGTCTCGAGCATCCGGTTGGTGCCGCCGGTTGAGTTGACGTGTTCGACGTGCACGTGGGCGCCGGTTTCGCGGGCGGCGCGCACCACTTCGTCGATGGCCTCGGCCTGCGTTCCGGGAACGATGTCCTCGCTGTAGCGGATGTGCATGCACAGGGGCACGTCGACCTTGGCTGCGAGGCGGGCGTGGGCGAGCACCTCTTCGGCGGTGGCCCCGGGCGTGTACTCCGGTTGCATGTGGATGGCGCAGGCACCATTGCGGATGTCGGTTTCGGCGGCGCCGACGATGCGATCGATCTGTGATGGATCGGTGACGTCGTACGGATCGAGATCGGCCACGCTGGGACGCACCCAGGCATTGTCCGACGCCCCGCCGTAGTGCACCGGTGGATTGCGCTGTTCCATCTTGGCGAAGAAATCGGAGGCGCTCGCGTCGATGCCGTGCAGGCCGAGGTTGGTGGTGACGCCATCGGCGATCTTGAACCACTCGCCGTAGCCGTTGGGTTCATAGCTGAGAATGTCGATGAAACCGGGGGAGACCACCATGCCCGTGGCATCGATCGTCTCGCCTGCGGTCTGGAGGGCGGTGGTACTGATGTTCGTAACGGTGCCGCCGTCGATGCCGACGTTGGCGATCGCGTCGAATCCGGACTCCGGGTCGATCACCCGCCCGCCCTGAATGACCTGATCGTAGATGTGATCGTCGGTGGCCCGCTGTGCGCCCGGGATCGTCGCCGGTGTCGCCACGGCCCGCGGTACGGACTCGCTGAGAACCGTCACGGTTGGTTGCCCGGTGGGTGTCGTCACGCCGGTGGACGCGGAGGCGGGCGGGGTGCGCCCACCCGCCGCTCGCAAAACGGCGAGGTTGGTGGCGCCGAATCCCAACCCGAGAAGGAGTTTGCGGCGGTCGATCTGGATCGGATCGGGGGTTCGGAGGTCGACGGTGTCGTCTTCGCGCGCCGAAGCGGGTCCCAAAACGGGGATATCGTCCTCCGGCGAAGTCACCAGGTCAGGGTAGCTTCGCCCGCCACCGCAGTGGCATCTGGGGCGCTCCCGGCGGACTAGCCTTTCGCAATCGAAACCACCGAGCCCGACAACAACGAGTCGGTCGACGCACCCGTCGACCGGCGTCGATCCTTGCTGGTGCTCGGCGTTTTGGTGGCGTTCCTGGTTCTGGCTGTGGTCGGTGCATTGGTCCTGAACCAGCGGCGCAACGTGGTTCCGCTGGTTGCCACGGCGTCGCCTGCGCAGACAGCGCTGACCGCCACGGCGCTGGTGACCCCGACCCCACCGGCTCGAACCCTCGACCCCTACAACGGTCTGGGTACGTGGGTGGATGGCTTCGACTTTTCCTTGCCGTACACCGGGTCGACGCCGCCGGTGGACGCCGCGGAGGTCGACGCTATGGCCGCTGCGGGTGTCCGTACGGTGTATCTGCAGGCGTCGCGCTTGTCGGCGAAGTCGCCCGATGTCCTGGAAGATCGGTGGACGCTCACCGCGCTGTTGCAGGCCGCGCGCCGCAACGACATTGCCGTGGTGGCGTGGTATCTGCCGAAGTGGGTGGACGGCGACGAGGATCGTGACCGGTTGGCGGCGATTGCCGAGTTCGAGGCGTTCGGGTTGCGGTTCGACGGTTTGGCCATGGATATCGAGTGGCACAGCGACGACCTCGAGCCGGTCGAGCGCGGTCGCCGGTTGGTCGCGCTGTCCACCGAGTGGCGAGAGCTGGTCGGCGATGAACCACTGGGTGCCATCGTGTTGCCGCCGGTGTTGACCGATGTGGTGAACACCGACTTCTGGCCCGAGTTCCCGTGGGCCGAGATCGCGCCGTTGTACGACGTGTGGTTGCCGATGAGTTATTGGTCGTTTCGCAACGAGGAGTACGACAGTGGCTACTCGTACAACACCGAGAGCACGCAGCGGCTGCGTGCGCACGTGGCCGACCCCGACGCGCTGGTGCACGCAATCGGCGGCATCGGGGGTGTCGATGGCATCGATGATCCGGAGAACCCTGAAGAACCGCTGGCGCATCTCGACCAGTTCACCGACCTGGCCCGGTCGGTGGAGGACACCGCAGCGATCGGGGTGTCGGTGTACGACTGGGTGACACTCGAACCAGCAGCCCGCGAGCGCCTTGCGCAGCTGTTTCGCGATGCGGCGTTCGGCGCGTCATAACCCGATCTCGCTGAGGTCGACTCCCCACTCGACCAAGACCTCGCGCACGGCGTCGGCAACTCCGCGGCGGACCATCGACTCGAGGTCATCGAGCAACACGGGCACAGCGAGGCGTTCGGCGAGAAGCTCGCGGGCGAACATCGCATCGTCCATCCACGTTGCGGCCTCGGGTGAGATGGCGGAGTCGCGGGTTGCCGAGCAGTAGGTCCGACGCAGGATCGCCCACGGGTAGCGTTCGGCCAAAGGGCGGCCAAGAGCTCTGAATACCTGGTCGGCCGAGCGTCCCGTCGGTTGGGCAGCTTGGTGGCACAACGGCGCAAACACGAAGCGGTCGCGCAGGTCGTCCCACGACGGATTGTCGTGATCGAGGGCGTGCAGGACGCAGCGCTCGAGCCAGACCTGGGCAAAAAATCGAGCGCTGGAGTACAGAATCGGTCGGGTGGCCAATCCGAGAACGCGGCGGCATACGTCGGGGACGCGGCCTTCACCCGGGGGCAACTCGGCGCCGTCGACAATGGTCAGTTCTTGGCCGTCGCGATGCTGAAGGTGGACGATCGGACGTTGCGCGCTGGTGGCGACGAGGCCAAAGACGCTCCAGGTGTCGGGGGCGTCGAAGCCGACGAGGTCGCCGACGTGGGCAACTTCTCTGAGCGACACGACGATGTCGTCGTCCTCGATCGCAAACCCGACGGCGACGGGCCCGGCGGGCGACACGCACGAATCGAGACACAGATCGGCTAGCTCGTGGAGAATGTCGGCGTCGTTGAGGGGTTGGGCGTTGGACGTATGGGACATTGCGGGGCCTTTCGGGCAGAGCGGGAAAGGCAACGAATGAACGATCGATGCAACGTGGTAGTCGACCCTAGATCGGGGGTGTGACAGGCAGGCCGGTAGCGGGCAGTGGTGCGGACAGCTCAGCTCGGATTGAGGATTTGCCCGATGAACAGGGTCGTTCCCGACCGGTCGTCGACGATCCGATAGAAGAACGGTCGGTCGAGGATCACCGGCACCGGTTCGTCTATCGGCGCACTGGTCGTACCGGCCAACACCACGGTGGCGGCCGCAGCCTCCGTGCCTTCCTCGTCCATCGCGACGAAGGTCTCTTGGATGACGTTGTCGACCTTCAGGTTTGGATCGTTCGCGACGCCGAGCAGGTTTCCTTCTGCATATGGCGCAGTGAGACCAAGGGACTGCAACGCGGCGCTCACCTCGGCGGTGTAGCGGGCCTCGAAACGCGGGAGGGCGAAGGGGCCGCCGGGAAGGCGCTGCTCGTCATAGGTGGCGAACACCGCGTCGAGGTCGGCGGCCACGCCTTCGAACCGACCATCGTCGGGCAGGATGAACTGCGCGCTGAGCCCGCCGACGTAAACCTTGGTGGCGCCGACCCAGCCGTCGCCTTGCGCCGAGCTCGAACCCCAGCCATTCATGAGAGGAACGGTTACCGCGGTGCCGTCGACCAGGGTGAACGGTGCGTCGGTCGTTGCGGACTCCTCGAAGGTTGTCTGCCACGACGCCTTCAGGTACAGCGCGTTCACCAGCGCCAGAACCGATTCGGGTTTGATCACCCCGTCGGCGATGAGGTCGGTGATCTTGTCGTTGGTGTTCTCGGCCACCCAGTCGTTGATCTGATGAGCGATGGCGTCGGGATCGGGGCCGAAGTCGACTTCGGTCAACACCGGGCCGTAGTTGGAGCCGATGGCGTCGAGGTAGGCAGCCTCGAACGGGTAACCCTCTTGCAGGTACGCGGCGTTGGCGATGCGCATCGTGACCTCGCCCGATTCCCCGCCCTCGCCGTACGCGTCGGCGACGCGAGCCTCGAGATCCTGCTCGAGGGCGTTCATCGCCGCGTGGAAGTCTTGGGCATCGGTGATGCCCAAGAGTTCGCGAAGCTGCGTTTGGGCGTCGCCGGTCGTGCCCGGTTCGAGCATGGCCAGCGCTACCACGAGGCTGGCCTGCGACACGGTGACGTTGACATCGGGGGTCTCGGAACGGACGGCGGCGAACAGCTCGGTTCCGAGTTGGGTGATCGAATCGCCGGCGATGTTCGGATCTCCGTTGGGAGCCTGTCGATCGGCGACCGGGACGATGCTCGGATCATCGATGGTGGCGGGCGGGGGCGTGCTCGTCGGCGTCAGTGAATCGGTTGGGCCTGCGGTGTCGGAACCGCACCCGGCGGCCAGCAAAGCCA
>CBESNZ010000256.1:0-5121 GCA_965531045.1 uncultured Acidimicrobiales bacterium | reverse complement strand
AGGGGCAGAGCCCGAGGGCATGCACATTTCACGCCAGGGAAGACTCATAAAATTACATGAAAACTCATGAAAGGGCCAGAGGGGTGCGGTGTAGGCGCCGCATTGCCTCACCGCAAGCGCCCCGAGCGGGCTAGCTTCGGAAACGATGTTTACCCTCAAAAGGCCTGCCGCACGGGTGGTGCTGCTCGACCACGACGGTCATATCTTTCTCATGAAGGCCATCGATCCGGCGGATCGCACCAAGCCGGCCTGGTGGGAGATTCCCGGTGGCGGCGTCGATCCGGGTGAAGATTCTGCGGATGCGTGTCGCCGCGAATTGGTGGAAGAGGCCGGAATCACCGAGGTCGAAATCGGGCCGTGCATCTGGGTGCAACACGTCGAGTTCGACTTCGGCGGGTATCACTTCGATTCCGACGAACGAATTCACGTCGCGTGGTCCGACGGCGGCGAGTACAACCCGCAGGGGCTCGAATTTCTCGAGGCCATGGCGTTTCAAGGTGCCCGGTGGTGGCCGATCGCCGAACTGCTGGAATCGGACGTCCCGACCCTTCCCGTCAACCTGAAGGATCACCTGCCTCGCATCGTGGCCGGCGACCTGCCCGAACCACCCCTCGACATCTCGCCGGAATAGGTTCGCCGCTCGCGGCTCGTGGAAAGAGGGCTCGTGGAAAGAGTCAGTGGCGCGAACCCCGCAAGCCGAACCAGGCAAATTCGGCGGTCATCTCGACCACCGCAGCTTGCGAAATTGGCCGATCGCGTTCGAACCAGTTCCGCAGGACGCCTTCGGCGAGTCCGAGGAGACCGTAGGACCAGGTCATTCTGGTGTCGTCGTCGATGTCCTCGATGTGAATGAGCGTTGCGAGGTTGGTCGCCAGGTGGGCCTCGAGCTGCCGTCGCTCGGCGGCGAATTGGTCGACGGCACGAACCCCATCGCCGAACAACACGGTGAACGCCGAGGGGTTCGCCGCGAAGTAGCCGAAGTAGGCGGCCATACCGGCGTTGACCTGACCCCGCTGATCTCCCGTGGCCACAACCTCGGCCGTCACCACGTGGGCGACCTGGTGCGCTGTATCGCGAAGCAGTTCGAGAAAGAGCTCCTGCTTCGAGGCGAAGTGTTGGTACAACACCGGCTTGGTCACCCCAGCGGCCTCGGCGACGGCGTTCATCGACGTGTTGTGGTAACCCTGCGCGCCGAACACATCGAGCGCGACGACCAGCAGCTGCGCTCGGCGATCGGCGGCTTGCATGCGAACTGTCATTTCTTTTCCTTCGTGACCGTTTGCTTCGGTGACCGTGTCTTTCGTGCCCGTGTCGTTAGTGACCAGTGTCGGGTGGAAGGCCCAACGCCCGCATCCGATCTTCGCGGTCGGCGGCCTTCACGGCATACCCAAAGATGATGGCGGGCGCGAGCACGATAGAACCGATGATGAGGCAAGCCACGATGATCGACGTGATGGTGGTGTTGAACTCGACGATGAAACCGACGACGAACAACACGATCGCGAGCAGAAAGAGCAGGTAGCCGGTCCGCTGCCCCTTCGAGACGAGTTTGGCGATACGGGCGCGTTTGATGAGGACGGGATCGTTCGGGTCGGGCTCGGGAATCTCGGGCACGGGGGCTGCGGCGGGCTGGGTCACGGGAGCCAGCCTGCCTCGTCGAGCAGCGTTCTCAACCGTTGGGTCATCGCCGATTGGGAGAAGTGCGCTCGCGCGATGGCTTCGTTGTGGTCGAGAAGCTCGCGATTGGGCGCCGCCAGGTAGGCGCGAAGGGGCGCGACGTCGTCGGCGTCGAACCAGCGAAATCCCAGCCTTCGAAGCTCTTCGCCGACGGGGTAGGGCCCGACGATCACCGGTTTGCGATGGAAGGCAGCTTCGATCGGTGGATTGCCGAATCCCTCCCACAGCGACGGAAACGCCACGGCATCCGCCGCTGCGTAGATGTTGTTGACGCCATCGATGCTGCGGTGAACGACACGGCATTTGGCTTCCCGCAACAGACGGTCGAGTTCGTCGCCGTAGCCCTCTTCGGGTTGTCCGAGCAGCCAATAGGTGGCTCCGAGTTCTTCGGCGATCTCGATGGCCCGACCGATGTCCTTCCGAGCGATCGCCCGAACCGGATGGCACAGCACCACCTCGTCGTCTGCGAACTCGAGGCGCTCCCGAGTGGATCGACGATCGCCGAGTTCGGGATGCGCATCGAAGCCGTTGTAGATGACCGTCGAGGCAATCGATCGTTCGGCCATCTCGACCTGCGTGAGTTGATTGATCACCACATGGCGCCACGCCGGATCGTCAGGGGGGAGTTCGGTGATGTGGGCGAAACGCTCGCGCTGCCACGGCGGATCGTGATGATGCAGGATGGCCGGCCGGCCGCGGAGATACTCGGCGACCTGGCGCGAGGCAGGCAGGTTCAGGGGGATCGACAGCAGGTTCTCGACGACCACGAGCGATGCCCCGTCGAGGGCGCGTCCGAGTTCGTCGATCGACGGCGGGCCGGGAGCATCGATGGCCAACCCCGGAACCACGACATCGACGACACCTTCGGCCGCGACGGTGTAGGTGCGGAACCCGATCTCCTCGAGCGCGCGTCGCCAGCCACCGGCCACGATCGACACACCGTCTGACATTCCCAACCGAAAGGACACGATCGCTACGGCACCGAGGTCGGGTGCCTTTCGGTCGGGTGGGTCGGTGGGAGACATGGCGGACGGCATCGGGAGGATCGGGGACGGAGGATCGCCAGCGGCTACAACAGAGGCATGACTCTGTCTTCCGACCACGCGCAGCTACGACGCGAGCAGGCGCGGGCGATGTTGACAAGGCACTGGGTGCCTGAAGGGTACGCGGCGCCCAACAGCACCGTCTATCCGTGGCAGTGGTTGTGGGATTCCTGTTTCCACGCGATCGTCTGGGGCGTGCTCGGCGACGGCGATCGGGCGGTGGCAGAACTGACGTCGGCGCTCTCGACGCAAGACGCCATGGGATTCGTGCCGCACATGAACTATGTGCGCCAGCCCGACGCCCACGCCGATCTGTGGGGTCGTTCGGGCTCGAGCTCGATCACCCAGCCGCCGATGTTCGGTCACGCTGTTGCCGAACTGGCCCGTCTCGGCGTGGATGTGCCCGGCGAGTTGCTCGAGCGGGCCAGGTCGGCATTGTGGTTCCTCCTCACCGAACGCCACCGCGACGAGGCGAGTGGACTGGTGTTGCTGTGCCACCCGTGGGAAAGCGGTGCCGACGACTCGCCGCGCTGGGACGACATGTGTCCCGGCGGGTTTTCCATCGAACGGTGGAGATCGCACAAGACCACGTTGGTGGGCACGTGCGAGCGTTCCTTGACGGGGGCCCCGCTCCGCAACCCCGACTTCGCCGTCGCGTCGGTCGGCTTCAATGCCCTCGTCGCGTTCAATGTCTTCGAGTTGGCGACGGTGATCGATGTCGGCGGGCTGTTCGACCTCGCCACCACGCTGTCCGATGCCCTGTCGGCGCGCTTCGATAGCGAACTCGTGTCCTGGGTCGATGCCGGACCGACCGCGGCTGGTTCGGGCCGCTATCGAACACTCGATGCGATGCTTCCGTTGCTGGTCGTGCCCGATCCGTCCCAACTCGATGCGGGGTTCTCAGCGCTCGTCGACCCCGATGCGTATGGCGCGCCCTTCGGTCCAGCGGGCGTGCACCGCGGCGAAGCGATGTTCGCACCGGACACGTACTGGCGTGGCCCGGCATGGCCGCAACTCAGCTATCTCCTGTGGGTGGCGGCATACCGGGGCGGTCGGACCGCGCTCGCGGCCCAGATCGCCAGGCAAACCGTCGCCGGAGCCTCGGTCTCAGAGTGGGCCGAATACTGGAACCCCGACACCGGCGCAGGGCTCGGTGCAATTCCTCAGTCGTGGGCGACGTTGGCGGTCGCGATGGAGGTTTGGCTGGATTCGTCCGGCAACTGAAGCGTGTTCGTCAGATCGATGTCCTGACTCGTGTCGTCGCCCGAGATCGCCGCCAGCGCTTCCTCGGCACCGCTGGGGAGGTCGCCTCGCTTGCGACGACGACGCACCAGATTGCAGGCGATGTCGGCGACGCCGAACAGAATGACAAGGTCACCGAACGACAGCACCTGCTTCGTCAGGCGAATCGGAATGATGTCGCCCAAGAACGTGAAGTGATCGCCCGGTGCCTCGATGCGGCGTGCCCCCGACACCTCGGCTCGCTCGACGTTCTCCGCTTCGACCAGGCCTGCTGCCACGAGGGAGTCGGCGCGGACCGGCATCGCACCGTTGATCGCCACCGGGATGAGGTTCATCCCGAGCCCGACGAGCACCACGCCCATCCCGACGAGATGCAGGTTCATCGCCGCGAACGCGGCGACCGCCATGAGCGCGATCAGTACCAAAAACGTCCCGCCCGGTACATCGAACTGGTCGGCGAGCGCAGGAAGGACCAAGCCGACGAGCATGAGCCATGCGAATCGAATCGGCGTGGCGGGCAAGCGGCGGAGCGAGCCGCCGGAAAGCACCCCGATCAACAAGCCGGTGGCGATGGCCAAAATGGTGAGAATCACGGGGCCACGTTAGTCGTCATCGCGCGCAACGTGGTGTAATGCGCGCGCTCTGCATCCAAGCGCCGGGCTACCGGCCGAGATTGCGGGCCGTCCCGAGGAGTGGCTGCTTGTCCCCTCGAAGGAGGTAACACACGATGCCGCGATAGCGGGCTGCCCGGTCCATGAAGGCGTCCTCGGGGGGAATCGTGAAGTCGAGCTCGAGTTCGGAGACTTCGTACGCGGCGCCGACGAAGGTCTCGAACTCGCGGTAGCAGACGGTCTGGGCGTATTCGCTCAGAAAGTCCGCTCCGGGGTAGGGCGCGCCGAACTCGGCGGGAAAGTTGGTCTCGAAGTACACCTCACGATCGTGCGGGCCATCGCAGGGAACCTGGGTGGTCAACTGCACCCGCCGATCGTTTTCGATCCACGAGTACTTGTTGATGCACTCGCCGAGGTGCACATCGAGGGCGTTGACGACATCGCCGGTCCACTCGGGAATGGCGGGTTCGGTAACCGGCGGAGCCGTGCCGATGAGGTCGGGCGGTACCGCCACCGTCGAGTCGGTGGCCGCCGGCTCGTCGGTCGCG
>CBESNZ010000255.1:0-5136 GCA_965531045.1 uncultured Acidimicrobiales bacterium | reverse complement strand
CAGACGTAATGTGGGGTGGGCCGGGAGACGACCTGCTCTACGGCCAGGGCGGCGCCGACATCTTGAAGGGTTCGGCGGGCACGGATCACTGCGACGGCGGCAACGGCATCGACCAGGCCAAGCCGGACTGCACCACCACGACCGCGATCCCGTAGGCCACAACAGCTATGGGTTCTTGGCGTTGCGCATGATGCGGGACAGCACGACCGAGGCGACCAGGCCCACCACGATCCACCACAGATCGAACCCGCCGATCAACCCGTAGACCAACCACAACACGATGACCAACGGCACCAAAATGACCGGATCGCGAAGGAAGTTGATCAGCTGCTTCATAGATCCACTGTATCGACCTCGACCCGGGCGAACTGGAGGAGGTCCGTGTCCCCGGGGCTACGGGATGAACGGATCGCACTCGACTTCGGACAGGGCCGTGACCAGTTGCACCGCACCGCCGAGCAGGATGCCGTTCGCATCGTCATCGAACGCTTCGGCACCGGCATCGACCACCGACTGGAGATCGACCAGGTACTGCTCGGCCGTCGTCCGTTGTGCGTCGCCGAAGTATCCGAAGTCGGGTTCGGCCGCGGCCACGATGCGTAGCAGTTGCGCGGCATCTTTGTAGGTACTGGTGGGGGCGTCGGCGTCGAGTTGCGGTACGTCGTCGGTGGCGAGGAGTGCCCGGGTGAGCGCCTCCGCGGTGTTGCTCTGCTGCTCGAGCTTGCCGAAGTCGACGGCCTCGATGTCGTCCTTCACCGTGTGGTAGCAGCCGGTGTTCGCGTCGGTGAAGAACACCGATGGCACGCCGGCGGCCACCAGGACCGCATGGTCGGATCGCCCTTGACCGAACAGCAGGCTGAGCATGACGGTGTCGAGGCTGGATGCGGCGGTGGCCTCGGTGGCGTGGGAGACCAGGTTGGGGCCGCCGGTCTCGGCGCCGACCAGGATGGTGGAGTTGGCCAGCGACGGCAGCAGGTTGGCACCCTGGATGTCGAAGTTCACATACGCGATGGTCTGGTCGAGCGGAATCGCAGGATCTTCCACGTAGGCCCGAGAGCCGATGAGGCCGTCTTCCTCGCCGTCCCACAGGGCGACGATGATCGATCGGCGGGGTGCTCCGTCGGCAGCGATCGCTCGGACGATTCTCATCACAACCCCAACCCCGGCGGCGTTGTCATTGGCGCCATTGCAGATGTTGTCGTCGGCGGTGATGCCTTGGCAGTCGTTGCCGTGGTGGTCGTAGTGGGCCCCGACCATGACGTACTCGTCCGGCAGTTCCGAGCCCGGGATCACGGCCAGAATGTTCGTCCCCTCCTCGACGCTTGAACCCGAGTCGGTCGTTCGCTCGTACTGGTAGGGCTGCAGGAAGCCGTCGCCGCCCTCGATGGCGAGGTAGATCGGCTCGGCGAACTGGGACAGTTCGGCCACGAGCAGGTCCCGGGCGAGCTGCGAGCCCGCTGTGGTGTTGTCCCGGCCGTTCATCTCGTCCGACGCGAGGGCGGTCACGAGCTCGACGACGTCCATGCCAGTCGATGTTGCGTCGGTGGTGGTCGTTTCGGTGGTCGCCGATTCGGTGGTGGCCACTGCAGTGGTACCTACGGCGGCGGTCGTTTCGGGCAGATCTGTGGTGCCCAACTCTGCCGTGGTCGCCGCGACGCTTTCACCGCCGTCAGAGCTGCACGCGGCCGCGCTCAGGGCCAGAGCCGCAATCATCGCCATCATCAACCGGTTCGTATGCCGCATCGCTTCTCCTCGTCGGGCCCGAAGCTACCGCTCGGATACGCCTTGCCGGTCACCGGCCGCCTCGGGTCTGCCTTTCGGACCGGTGGGGTGAGATTTTTGGCCGTATTTCTCCACGCGGTCGGCGGCCCGATGTACTCTTCGTCTCGCTGCGGTCCGCGCATTTCGCCCGTTCCGCATGCTTCCATCACTTCTCAGCATTTCGGCTTCGAACGCATTCTGCGTCCGCCCTACCCAGGAGATACACGGTTGATGGCTCCCGCCAATGATTGGTCGGTTTCGTCGTTCTTACCGTCCATGGACGAGCTCCAGGGTCGAGCGGAGACTTTGGCTTCGTCCTACCGCGACGCCGATCCGTTTCCGCATGCGGTCATCGACGGCCTGTTGGACATCCAAGGGCTGCGCGACGTCGCAGATGAGCTCCCACCGAAATCGAAGGGCACGTGGCGTACCTACGACACAGCGACCGAGTTGAAGCACGTTTTCGATCGTCCTGAGCTCTTTGGGCCAGCGGCGCGGCGGCTCTCGCGGGAGCTCAACGCCACCGAGTTCGTACGCTTCCTCGAACGACTCACCGGGATTCACGGCCTGATTCCCGATCCGCATCTGAAGTCGGCTGGCTACTTCGATGTCCCGACCGGAGGCTTCCTACGACCCCACGTCGACTTCACCACCAACGACGACCTCGGTCTCATCCGAAGGGTCAACGCGCTCGTGTACCTCAACGAGGATTGGTCGGCGTCCTGGGGTGGCCAACTCGAGCTCTGGCGATCGCTTGACGACGGCCCGGTGGTCGAGATCGTGCCGGAGCTGGGACGTCTTGTGGTCTTCGATACCACCAACGCTCCCCACGGCCACCCGAAGGCGGTCGGCGCCCCCGGTGCACGGAGCCGACTGTGTTTCTCGGCGTACTACTTCTCGTCTCCCCTGGCCGCAGATGCCCCGAACGTGAACTCCGACGTCACGTGGGCGAAGCCGTCGAAGGCAGTGCGGGTGGCCCGCGTGGCAAACCTCTTCGTGCCTCCGATCATCGCGAGCTCAGCGAAGACCGGCCGGCGGGCGGTGCGGAGCCGCAAGGCGCAACGTCAGGCACGTCAGACTACGGGATGAACGGATCGCACTGGACTTCGGACGAGGCAGCCGACACGATCCGCAACAGTTGCGCGGCGTCACCGACGAGGCCGACACGGGCGCACGTTGCGAACATCGGCATCGAAGTCGAGTTCGAGCACCGTGCTGCCATGTTGCAGTTCATAGTGTTTGGAGAGGCGGTCGACCGAACCCCACGGTGAGTCGTGACGAGGGAAGTCGGTGATCTGCTGCTCCTCGCCCGCCACCACGAACGGCGCGTCCCAGCCGAAGGTCAGCAGGCCATTCGTCGGTGAACGCCAGGAAACATCGAATCCGGTCTCGGTCCGAGTGACCTCCGGAGGAGATGCAGTGACGTCGTCGACGAAGTCTTCGAAGCTCCCCGCGTCGTCGGTACCGACCTCGGTGATCCACACGTTGTCGGGACCACCATGAGCGACAAGATCGAAAGGCTGTGTCATGCCGTTGGTGGCATTGACCGCAGGGTCGTACTCCCGCCACGTCGGCTCACGCCAGGACCACAACGCGATGTACCCGCCATCTTTTGCTCCGAGCGTCCAGTGACCGACCTGCACGACCTGGTCGAACCGATCCTGTGGGAAATACGCGTGGGTGAACTCGCGGTACCGGAACACCAGGGCGAGGATGGGGTCCTGGGTTTCGTCATAGGCGGGCAGGTAGATGTGCACAGCGCTGTTGCGATGCTGCGCCGACCGTGGCATCGATGCCTCGCCGGTCCAATAGCCGGGCTCTCCGTCGTCGGACCAGTTGGTCGAGGCGGCGACATCGGTCATCGGATGCGTGGTGAACACGCGGGCTTCCGTGTCGATCGTTGCCTGCCACATGTGGACCTGATCACGCATCTCGCCCTTGCGATGATCGAGCACGCTCGCGAGGGCCACCTTGCCGGTCCGATAGCTGTAGGTGTTTCCCTCGGCCAGGAAGCCGAGGTTGAGGATCATGTGGTTGGCCTGCTCCCATGCCTTGATCCGTTCGACGTCACCGCCGTTCACGTCGCGCAGTTGGGTGACGAGTTGGAACGCGTCGCCTTCCCACAGGCGATACGCGTCGGCCTCGGCCACGCTCACATCGGCGATCTGCCACATTCCGATTCCGCCCGTCGACCACCAGAACGGCAGGTTGGCCGGATCGTCGAAGTCGTAGCCGAACGGCGCCTCGGGGTTCTCTGTTATGGGAGCGCTCGCGTCGACGAACACGCCGTGGCGTTCGCGCGTGATGGCGGGCCGGTCGTCGTTGGCGACGCGCAGAATGAGCTCGGGCGGGCGGTACCGATCGGCAGCACAGAAGAACGTCGTCGTCGTGTCGGTCGGGGTCACGAAGTCTGGGTCGGTGTCGTCGAACAGGAACTTGGCGAAGCCATAGCTGTCCTCGTCGCGCGCGGTCATCTTGTCCTTCTTGTACGACCGTCCGTGCGGCGCCACATAGGCGCCGCGGTGATAGTGCGTCGCCATGTCGAACAGACACAGGTCGAGCGCCATTGCGGCCGCGTGCACGATCTCGACGTCGTCGCTGAGCTCGCAGAGCATCAGCAGCGGCGTGATGTTCTTGACCATGTACACGTTGGAATGCCATTCGAAGAATCCGAAGCGGGCGCGCTCGTCGATCCACGCCAGGATGTCGGGCTTGGCGCGTGTGGCGTGCTCGGCACCGGTGAGACCGGTGACGGTGAAGACGTGATCGGGCAGGAACTGGCCGGCCAACAACTCGTTTGCCAGCCCGATGATGCGATGGTTCTCGGACCAGTACCACAGGTGGTCGATCCGATCGTCGGGCAAGGGGTCGTTGTAGCGGTACCTGTTGGCGACATAGCGCTGCTCGATCGCGGCGATCACCTCCGGGTCGATGCGGGTCATACGCTTGCGGCCGCGACCGAGCGCATACACCCAGTTGAGATACATGAAGTTGAAGTCTCGGGTGTCGCGCCACTCATCGATCTGGGTCCAGACAGCGGTGAGCGAATCGACGGTCACGCCATCGATGTTCCAGCTGTACCTCCGGTTGCGACGGGCCTCGATGAGGTGAACCGCGATGCCGGACGGACTCGAGAAGCGTTCGAAGTCCGTGGCGTAGTCGAGGTAGGCGCGAATCCGACGCCGGTAGTACCGCTCGTCCACCAGTCCCGGGGACCCAGGGCGAGGCAAGACGTTGTGGAGGTGTTTGCCGGGAAGTTGGCACCGGCCCCCCAGCGGAAGCGACCCAGGTGGCGAAGCCGCATCTGCGATGCCACCGGGCAGGCCGATACCGGCGGCGGCGACCGCCGCTCCCCACAGGAACTGCCTTCGTCCG
>CBESNZ010000254.1:0-5155 GCA_965531045.1 uncultured Acidimicrobiales bacterium | reverse complement strand
TAAATACAGCCTTCTAGTTGTTCTCGCGGTATTTCATGTTGTATCGTCTCCCTTCGAGCCCGGGTAGGGGTGACGAGGGGTCCGATCGGGGAAGTGCGGACTTTGACTCTCAATGCCCGGGCTCATCACGTTTTGGTCGGGGCGGTCGAAACCGGTCGAGTGTGAGAGTGCGGCGCCGGTAGCGTCGGACAGTGCCTGCACCCAAACCACCGTTGAGCGTCGTGTTCGCGGTCACCGCTACGGCGATGATGGGCAACGCGTTGCTGGCCGCAGCGGCCCCCGAGATCGTGGATCATTTCAACCAACCGATCGATCGCATCGGCCTGATCTTCACGGTCGTGGCGCTGCCGGGGATCGTGGTGGCTCCGTTGGTCGGGCACCTGGCCGATCGATTCGGTCGCAAACGCGTCCTGGTCCCGTGTCTCTTGGTATTCGGGGTCGGGGGCTCGGTCGGCGCGTTGGCGCCGAACTTCCCCTTCTTTCTCGCCACCCGCTTCTTCATGGGTATCGGGGCCGCCGGACTCATCAATCTCTCGCTGGTGATCATCGCCGACGCCTGGGTCGGCAATGAGCGGTCCAAACTCATCGGCCAGAACAGCGCGGTGGTCACGATCTGTTTGGCGATCTTTCCGCTCGCCGGCGGCGTACTCACCGAACTCTTCGGCTGGCGCGGGCCATTCCTGCCCTTCCTCTTGGTGTTCGGTGTGGCCGCCCTCGTGGCGCTCCGATTGGTCGACAGCGTCGAGGTACAGCCCACGGCGATCGGCCCGCAGTTTCGGCGCGCGGCCGGGGTGGTGAAGGCGCCATTGATGTACTCGACGCTGTTGCTCGGCATGGTGCTTTTCATGATCATCTTCGGGGTGTTTCTCGGCATCTTCGCCGAGCACCTCGAAACCACGTTCGGCTACCGGCCGAGCGTGCGCGGCGCAATCATCGCTGCCCCGGCGCTCACATCAACGCTCGCCGCGCTTTCGCTCGGGCGCTTGCGACTGCGCGTCAGTGTGCAAACCATCGTGTATGCGGGCCTGGGCACCTTCGCGGTTTCGCTCGCCCTGATCGGTGCCGCCGGCGCCTTGCCGCTGCTGTTCCTGGGCGTGTTCATCTATGGGCTCGGCGAAGGCAGCATGATCCCTACCTTGCAGGACGTCGTGGCCTCGGAGGCGCCGGAAGCGGTTCGGGCAACGGTCATGGCGATCTGGGTGGGGTTTGTGCGCGCCGGGCAGGCGCTCGGTCCGGCGGTCGCAGGGGCAATGCTCCGATGGTTCTCGACCGGCGACGTGATGATCGCCTCCGGCATCTTTGCCGCCGCCGTCTGTGGCGTCACAGCGCTGGGCCGCCCGTTCGCCATCCTCGATCCTCCTGAATCCGATGGGCGTCCTGTGAAGGCGGGCGGCACGGGGTGACGGCGGGTGCGGCTACGATCCGGCCATGGCATCCCTCCAGATCATCGGCGGCGGCAAGATGGGCGAAGCGCTGCTCGGCGGACTCATCGAACAAGAGTGGGCGACCCCCACCGATTTTGTCGTGATCGAACCCGACCCGGGCCGGCAAGACCTCATCGCGTCGAGCTACCCGGGGGTGCTGGTGGTTGGCTCACCGCAATCCAATGTCGATGCGATCGTCGCCGTGAAACCCGCCGTCGTCCCGGCCGCGCTCGGCGTGTTGGCGAAGGCCGGGGCGGCACGAGTGCTGTCGATCGCCGCCGGCGTCACGATCGCCACCCTCGAAGCTGCCGCGGGTGAGGGCATCGCCGTGATTCGGGCGATGCCCAATACCCCCGCCCTGGTCGGTCTCGGCGCGTCGGCCATCTCCGGTGGCCAGCATGCCGTCGCCGCCGACCTGGCATGGGCCCGGTCGATCCTCGAGTCCGTCGGTTTGGTCGTGCAGGTCGAGGAGGCAGACCTCGATGCCGTCACCGGTCTCTCCGGCTCCGGGCCTGCCTACGTCTTCCTCCTGGCCGAGGCGCTGATCGCCGCCGGGCAGGCACAAGGCCTCGACGAGGCCACGGCTACCGTCCTGACCAAACAAACGCTGCTCGGCGCAGCCTCGCTGTTGTCGTTGTCCGATGACGCCGCCGCAACCCTCCGGGAGAATGTCACCTCGCCGGGGGGAACCACCGCAGCGGGCCTGGAGGTCTTTGCCGCACGCGGGTTCGCCGAGCTCGTCGCCGATGTGGTCGCGGCGGCAACCGCCCGTTCTCGCGAACTGGGAACCGGTTGAGTCGACGTCCAGCGGGGGTTTGTCGAGAGCGTTTTGGCACGGTTGAAAGTCGCGCCTAGGGTGACGACCGGAGCGGAGACAGGGGTTCACCATGGCGCATCTCGACGGACGTGCACGGTTTTTGACAGTCGCAGAAGTCGCAGGAATCATGCGGGTGTCGACGATGACCGTGTACCGCCTCATCAAGGCCGGAGACCTCGCCGCGGCACGCGTCGGCAAGTCCTACCGCATCACCGAAGAGGACGTCGATCGCTACATCGCCTCCCGCTATACCGAGGCCGGCTGACCGGTTCGGATCGAGCCGCCGGTCGGGGCGCTTCCGACGCGGTTCGATGATCTACGCCCGCCGCTCGCGCTGAGTGCGCATTCCGTGCGGTAGATATACACCATGCGTTTTGGCACGATTTCGTTCTTGTCCGACTTCGGCCTTCGGGACGAGTTCGTCGGCGTCGTGAAGTCGGTCATGGCGCAGCTCGCCCCGGACGTGCGCATACTCGACGTCACGCACGACATTCCGGCCCACGATGTGCGATCGGGGTCGCTGGCATTGGCGCGCAGCGCGCAATACCTGTGCCCCGGCGTGGTGCTCGGGGTCGTCGATCCCGGCGTCGGAACGGACCGACGACGAGTCGCCATCGAAGTCGGCGACGGAGCTTCGTATCTCGTCGGCCCGGACAACGGCCTGTTCGCCCCCGCCGTGGCGCTCGTCGGTGGCGCCACTGCTGCCTACGAGTTGGACAACACCGACTACCACCAGCCGGCTCCAGGGGTGACCTTCGACGGCCGCGATGTGTTCGGGCCGATTGCCGCCCACATCTGCGTCGGCGTCCCGCTCGATGAGCTGGGCACCCAGATCGACGTCGGCTCGCTGCAGCCCGGGGTGTTGCCCGTCAGCACCGTCGAGGATGACGGCGTGCACGGCTCGGTTTTGTGGATCGACACCTACGGCAACGTGCAGCTCAATATCGACCCCGACGAGATCGGAACGTTCGGTGAGCACCTACGAGTCAGCTGGGACGGCGGCGGCCGAGCAGTGAAGCGGGTGCCGAACTACGCGTCGGTGCCAACCGGAGCGATCGGTCTCGTCGTCGATTCGTACGGGATGCTCAGCCTGGTCGTCGATCGGAGCTCGGCCGCCATCGAATTGCGGTTGTCCGAAGGCGATTCGGTGAAACTCGCCACCGCCGAAGAGCCCACGGCCAGTGGCGAGCCTGTGTCATCGCCGGTGTCGCTCAGCCCTCGCCCCAACCGCTGATACCTCGACCGCTTTCGAAGGAACCACCTATGCGCCCCGGAACCACACTCGTCATGGCCATCTTGCTGATGCTCATTCTGGGCGCAGCCCTGATGCAGTTCTTCGTACTCGCGCGCTAGATCGGAACGACGTTCAGGCGGTAGCCGCCAACCGGTCACGGGTGAACTTCGAGATCCCGCGCACGTTCAACCAGATACTCACCAGCCACACCACTGCGCCGGCACCCAGCGCGATCTCGACGTCGACCAAGAGCAGGCCGGTCGCCTGTCCAACGGCCAAGAAGATCAGCGGCAAGATGACTGCGCCGCCCAGTTGGTTCGCCTCTTGGGTGCTGTTCGATCGAGCCGACACCCGAACCATGACGCCGAGGCCGAGCGCGGCGACGGCCGGAGCGACCCAGAAGATCATGATGAGCCAAAGCTTGGTCGGGACGAAGATCCGGTGCATGACCGGCCAGGCCACCGTGTTGGAAACCACCGCGAAGCAGAGGAACCCGATCCAGGAAACGGCGACGGCAGGAACGAACGAGCCGAGGAGTTTGCCGAGGTACAGCTGCTTGTCCGAGATGGGGAGGTGCAGCAATGCCTCGAGCGTGCGCCGCTCCTTTTCGCCGGCGAAGGCGTCGGCGGCCAGCACGGCCGAAACCATCAGCGGAACGATCAAGAACAGCGGTGCGAGCAGATAGCCGTTGACAAGAAGTATCAGTTGTTCCTCGGGAGGCCTCGACACGATTGGGTCGACGAGCTCGGCGGGAAAGTCGGCGAGCACCTGACCGATTCCTTGTGCCCTCGATCGAGCTGCGAGCCCGACGATGAGCGGAAGTACCACCAACAACAGGGCCGGAACCAGCAGCATCGGCAACATGATCGCCTTGCTGCGACGAATGGCCGTGATGTCTTTTGCCATGACCGCCCGGACCGGCCCCCACCATGAGGCGTCGGCGGGCGGCTCCGCCGGCGCGGCGCGGTCGGGTGGGAGAGCCGGGGCGAGCAACGTCATGCGACGGCCTCGGTGACGAGGCAGAACGACGCGTCCTGCTGGACGCGGGTTTCGAGCGCGAAGTACAGGTCGCTCAGGGTCGGCGGTCGGGCGGTCACGCCGAAGATTTCGTAGCCGAATTGCACCATCGCCCGGGTCAGGCCCGGCAGAATCGATCGGTCGACGATGGTCACCTCGGCGCCATGTTTGGTCGGCTGTGCGGCCACCACGCCACGGTGGCGCTGCACCTGGGTGAGGGCGAGCATGTCGGCCGGCCGGCCCAGGTCGACATCCACTCGAAGGTCCGACCACAATTCGTTCGCAAGGGCAGCAGGACGGCCGAAGGCGCGCAACCTGCCGTGATCGAGGAATGCCATCCGATCGGCGAGACGGTCGGCCTCACCGAGGAAATGCGTGCACAGCACGATGGTGCGGCCGAAGTCCCGAGCCAACCGTTCGATCAGATCGACAACCTCTCGTGTCCCCGTCGGATCCAGGCCCGACGTCGGTTCGTCGAGGAAGAGGATCTGTGGTTCGTGGAGCAAGGCCCGAATCAGGGCAAGCCGCTTGCGTTGCCCGGTCGAAAATCCTTGCGTGCGTCGATCCGCAAGATCGTTCAGATCGAACTGCTCGAGCAGCTCGCCAACACGTCGATCGATGGTGGATCGGTCCATGCCCCGCATTTGGGCAGCAAAAGCGAGG
>CBESNZ010000253.1:0-5168 GCA_965531045.1 uncultured Acidimicrobiales bacterium | reverse complement strand
ATGGTGGCCGAGGTGCAGCCGGACGTCACGTTTCTCTGCTCGCCGAACAACCCGAGCGGCATCGTCGATCCCCCCGAGCTCATCGATGCCGCTCTCGTCGCCGTCGAATCCGTCGGCGGACTCCTGGTGGTCGACGAGGCGTATGGTCAGTTCGCGGCGCACAGCGCAGTGTCCAAGGTCAGCGACGATCGATCGATCGTCGTCACCCGGACCTTTTCGAAGACGTGGTCGATGGCTGCCCTCCGGCTCGGCTACCTCCTCGGACCGTCATGGGTCGTCGACGAGCTCGAGAAGGTCGTCTTGCCGTACCACCTCGACGTCGTGACGCAGCTTGTCGGCTCGTTGGCTCTCGACTACCACGATGAGATGCTCGCCCGGGTGGCCGCTTTGGTCGCCGAACGTGAACGCCTGGTCGGGCGTCTCGCTCAAATGCCGGTGCGGGTCTGGCCGTCGGGGGCCAACTTCGTGCTGTTCCGGCCCGACCACGTCGACGGCGACGCGGTTTGGCAGGAGCTGGTCGACCGATCGATTCTGGTGCGCAACTGCGCCAGTTGGCCGGGGCTCGAGGGTTGCCTGCGCGTCAGCATCGGCAGCCGGCACGAAGACGACCGATTCCTCGATGCGCTCGAACAGATTTTGGAGAAGTCATGACCACCCCCACAACCCGCCAGGCCTCGCGAGACCGCTCCACCAAGGAGACGTCGATCACCATCTCCGTCGACCTCGATGGCGACGGCTCCACCGACTGCTCGACGGGTTTGCCGTTCTTTGACCACATGCTCGATCAACTCGGCCGCCACGGCGGATTCGATCTGTCGATTTCGGCCAAGGGCGACCTCGAAATCGATTCGCATCACACCGTCGAGGACGTGGGCATTTTGCTCGGCGAGACCCTGAAGGAAGCGTTGGGCAGCAAGGCCGGTGTCCGCCGATTCGCCTCGGTATCGGTGCCGCTCGACGAGGCGTTGGTGAACGTGGCGCTCGACCTGTCCGGCCGACCGTACCTGCACTACGGAGTCGAGTTTCCCGGCGAAAAGATCCTGGGTGATCCGCCGTTCGATCCGCAGCTGTGTGAAGAGTTCTGGCGGGCACTCATCACCTCGGCCGGGATGACGCTGCACATCGACCTGGTGCGGGGCAAAAACACGCACCACATCATCGAGGCCAGCTTCAAGGCCGTGGCTCGGGCGCTGCGCGACGCGGTTCGACTCGATGGCGGTGGCGTGCCGTCGACCAAGGGCCTGTTGTAGCTGTGGCCGATCCCAAGATCGCGGTTCTCGACTACGGCATCGGCAATCTGCGAAGTGCGCAGAAGGGGCTTCAGCACGTCGGCGCCGATGCACGTCTCACCGCCGACCCAGCCGAAATCGACGCCGCAGACGCGGTCGTGCTGCCGGGAGTCGGCGCGTTCGGGCGTTGTATGGAGGAGCTTCACAGCTCCGGACTCGGGCAGATCGCCATCGACGCGGCCGCGTCAGGCCGTCCCTTTCTCGGCATCTGCGTCGGGATGCAGCTCATGTATGCCGGCAGCGATGAATCGCCGGGCGTTCCGGGCCTGGGTATCTTTGCGCAGCAGGTGCGTCTGCTGCCCGACACGGTCAAGCGCCCACAGATGCAGTGGAACCAGATCACGACCACCCGTCCGTCCCGGTTGTTCACCGGCGTCGAGGACGGCTGGTTCTATTTCGTCCACAGTTATGCCGCCGAGTTGTCCGACGCCACCGTCGCCACGTGCGATTACGGCGGACCTGTTTCGGCCGCGGTCGAGCAGGGCATGGTTCTGGCCACACAATTCCATCCGGAGAAGTCGGGTGCCGACGGCCTCGCGCTGCTCGAGAACTTCGTCGACATGGTTGCTGCTCCCGAGACGAGTTTCTGATGGATCTCTACCCTGCAATCGACCTCGTCGATGGTCGCTGTGTGCGCCTGTACCAGGGCGACTATGCCCAGGAGACGGTCTACGGAGACGATCCCGTGGCCCAGGCCAAAGCGTTCGAATCCGCCGGAGCGCCATGGATCCACGTCGTCGATCTCGACGCCGCCCGCACCGGTAATCCGCAGAACCGCATGGTCATCGGCGCAATCGCGCAGGCGGTCTCGGTGCCGGTCCAGACCGGCGGGGGAGTGCGTTCGCTCGAGGCGGCGAAAGCCCTGTTCGATCTCGGCATCTCCCGTGTGGTCATCGGCACCGCCGCACTCGAAGACCCCGCCCTCGTTCGTAGCCTCGCCGCGACCAATCGGGTAGCCGTTGGCCTCGACGTCCGAGGAACCGAGGTTGCCGTGCGCGGGTGGCTCGAGGGTTCTGGCCGCGAACTCGCCGACGTCGCTGCCGAGTTCGCCGATGCCGGGGTCGAGGGCCTCGTCGTCACCCAGATTTCGCGCGACGGCACCCTCGAAGGCCCCGACGTCGACGGGCTTGCAGCAACGCTCCGGGCAACCGAGATTCCGGTTATCGCCTCGGGCGGCGTCGGAACGCTGCAGCATCTGGTCGATCTCCATGCGGTCGTCGCCGACGGAAAGACGCTCTCGGGCGTCATCGTCGGACGGGCGCTCTACGAGAACAAGTTCAGCGCGCAAGAAGCAGTCGTGGCAACGAAAGGACAGGCGCACTAGTGCGGACCGCTCGAATCATCCCGTGTCTCGATGTCGATGCCGGCCGTGTGGTCAAGGGCGTCAACTTCGTCGATCTCGTCGACGCCGGCGACCCCGTCGAGCTTGCCTCCCGGTACGACGCAGAAGGCGCCGACGAGCTCGTTTTCCTCGACATCACCGCATCGTCGGATCAACGAGACACGATCGTCGATGTGGTCCGTCGAACCGCGGAGAAGGTCTTCATCCCGTTCATGATCGGGGGTGGAATCCGCTCCGTCGAAGACGCCCGTCGTCTGCTGCGCGCCGGGGCCGACAAGACCTCGATCAATACGTCCGCGGTGAAGACACCGCAGCTGATCTCCGAAATTTCGCACGAGTTCGGTGCCCAATGCACCGTGGTGTCGATCGATGCCCGCCGGTCCGATGATGCGCATGCGCCGGCCAGCGGCTTCGAGGTCTACACACACGGTGGCCGAACGCGCACCGGAATCGACGTGCTCGATTGGGCCGCCGAGTGCGAACGCCTCGGCGCCGGCGAAATCATGCTCACCTCGATGGATCGCGACGGCACGCGCGATGGGTTCGATATCGAACTGACTCGCGCCGTCAACGACGTCATCGGCGTCCCCTTGATCGCGAGTGGCGGAGTCGGCTCGCTCGACCATCTCACCGAAGGCATCACCGAGGGTCACGCCGACGCCGTGCTCGCTGCGTCCATCTTTCACTTCCGCGAGCACACGGTGGCGGAGGCAAAGCGGCACATGGCCGCAGCGGGCGTCAGCGTTCGCCCTCCGAAGCCAGAAGGATCCGACCTTCGGTGAGACGCACGATCTGATCGACAGCGGTGGCCACGAAGTGGTCGGCGCCGGGGAGCTCGACGATCGTGGCGTGCGGCCAATCGGCCAACACCGATCGGGTGTGGTCGGGCGGGATCATCTGGTCTGCCGTGGGAAGCAGCACGGTGGTGGGAGACGAATCCGTGGCAGCCACGAAGTCGTCGAACAGGCCGAGCGGCGGGGCGATGACGATCCGTTGCGTTATCGCAGCGTGCGCTGTGGCCAACACCACATCGGCGCCGAACGAATAGCCCACGAGCGTGAGCGGGGCGTCGCACACCGCGAGCGCAGCATCGATAGCGGCGATGAGGTCGAGTCGTTCAGCCGTCCCGTCGCCGTGTGAGCCTTGGGAGCTGCCGGTGCCACGAAAGTTGAACCGAACCGCCGCGATCCCTGCGCCGGGCAGCCGTTGAAACAGGGTTGCGGGCACCGGATTGTGCATATCGCCGCCATAAAGGGGGTGTGGATGGCACAGCACCGCCAACGCCACCGGCTGATCGGGTCGGGCCAGCTGCGCTTCGATCGCCAAACCATCTTCGGTCTGGACCGAAAGGGGAGTGATGTCCATGAGGCGAAGGTAGCGTCTTGCGCCGTGACGTCCGAAGAAAAGACCGAATTGCGCGGCCCCGAAGGCGCTGAGCGCCTGCCGATCAAAATGCTCAACGATCGCCTCTTGGTGAACATCGAGACCGGCGACGGCGAACGCCGAAGTACGGGAGGCATTCTGATCCCGGCCACGGCGCAGGTGGGCAAACGACTGGCCTGGGCTGAAGTCGTGGCCGCGGGGCCAAACGTCCGCAGCATGGAGATGGGCGATCAGGTGCTGTTCAATCCCGACGACCGGTACGAGGTCGAGGTCCGAGGGCAGGAGTACATCATCCTGCGCGAGCGCGACATTCACGCCGTCGCCGCGCCGCGCCTCGAAGAGGGCTCCACCGGGCTGTATCTCTAGCGCACTCGGCGATCCGTCACGGCGATAGCCGTGGCGGGACTCAGCCTGTTGTCGCCGCTCCTCGACGCCGATGCTGCACGCATGGCGGCGTCCGGGCCTTCGTCCCTCGCTCGCTCGGTTCTTACCTGGTGCTGGCGCCTTGCCGGCTGCCCCGGGTCGCTAGACGTCAACCGGCTGTGCGCCAGCCACCGGCAGAGCCGAGCGAGGTGAGGAACGAGCCGAGCGGAGTCCGCCATGCGTGTCAGAGGAGCGGCACGATCTGCGAGGGACGAGCGGATCCAGCGAGGCTGGAGCGAGGAACGAGCGGGAAACAAACCGCGGCTGCCGTGGCTCCTCCACACGAAACAGTCGACAACCGGGAACGCTCGCGCACCACCGACCCGGCGCCAGCGACGAAGCCGAGAGTGCGCCTAGAGACAGCATCGGTAGGCTCTGACCATGAGCGCAGAACGGGAAGAAGGTCTGGCGCAGCAGCTGGACTTCGACAAGGTGGCCAAGATCGGCCGAGAGGGCCATCAGGTGGTGCCGGTCGTACTGCAAGATGTCGACTCGGGCGATGTGTTGTTCGTCGGCTACGCCAACGAGGAGGCATTCCGCGAGACGTTGGCTCGGAAATCCGCCGTCCTGTATTCCACGAGTCGCAAGGAACTCTGGCACAAGGGTGCAACCTCGGGCGACATCCTCGACCTCGTCGACGTGCGGGTGAACTGCGAACAGAACAGCCTGCTGTACGTCGTGCGCAAGGCAGGCCAAGGTGTCTGCCACACCAAGGACGCCGACGGGATCGC
>CBESNZ010000252.1:0-5177 GCA_965531045.1 uncultured Acidimicrobiales bacterium | reverse complement strand
TCGGTCTGCCGGTACCGCTCCCGATGGCCAATCGCCTGAAGGCGCTCGATCGCGATCCCGCCGAATGGCGAGCCGGCAGCTAGGGCCCGGTCTGCGGCGGCTGAGCAGTGGATTCTTCGTGTAACCGAACCGCCGTCGTGCGGGTCCAACCCCGGTGAACGATCTCGATGTGCCCCCGCCAAGCCTCGATCCCAGCCTCGATCCCGGCCTCGATGCCGACATTCAGGTGCTGGCGAGCCCCACCGCCCCCGAGCTGAAGCTGAAGGACGTCATCGACGCCGTTCCGGCCGAGTTTCGTCAGCGTTCGACGCCGCGTGGTCTTGGGCTGGCCGTCCGTGACATCGCGATCTACGGCGTCGCAATCACGGGCTTGATTCTCACCCACACCTGGTGGGCCACGCTCTTGTTCTGGGTGTTGGCCGGGTTCGCGGTTGCGGCCATGTTCGTCGCCGGCCACGACGCCGCACACGGCACCCTCACCGACAACAACCGGCTGAACGTCTGGCTCGGCCATATTCTCTTTGTGCCATCGCTGCACAACTTCGAAGCCTGGGTCCTCGGCCACAACCGGGTCCACCACGGCCACACGGTCAAGAGGGGCCTCGACTTCGTCTGGCATCCGCTTACCGTCGATGACTACAACGCGCTCAGCGCACCGAAGAAACTCCGCCACCGACTCGAGTGGTCGATGTTGGGCGCCGGCGCGTATTACACCCGCGACGTGTGGTGGGCGAAGATGATGCGCCTCACCGATCCGCCGGCCCGATTTGCGGCGGGCATCAAGCGAGATGCTCGCTTTCTCTACGCCGTGCTTCTGGCCGCGTCCGTCGGTCTCGCCTTTGCCGGTGGCATCGCGTCGGGGAACGTCCTCGGTGCGCTGTGGCTCATCGTCGAGGTCATCGTCGTTCCGGCGATGCTGTTCATGTGGATCCTCGGCTGGACGGTGTATGTGCAACACATCGACCAGGACATCAAGTGGTACAACCGGCGCGACTGGAACAAGGTTGCCGGCCAGCTCGAAGGCACAACGGTGCTGCGGCTGTCGAAGGTGTTCGACCTGTTCTTCCACTCGATCTTCGTGCACATGCCTCACCACGTCGACATGCGGATCCCGTGCTATCACCTGAACGGCGCAGCGGAGGCAATCAAGGCGGCCTATCCCGATCGGGTGATCGACCGCAAGCTCAGGTTCTCGGACTACCGAGCCAATACCAAGGCCTGCAAGCTGTACGACTTCGACAACAACGTGTGGCTGCCGTACGCAGCCGCCTCGCAAGCCGCCTCGCAGTAGCGCTGCGCTTGCGGCATCGCTTCCGTCGGGCGAGGCGAAGCATGGGTTGGAGCGGACGACGAGAATCGAACTCGCATCATCAGCTTGGAAGGCTGAGGTTCTAGCCGTTGAACTACGTCCGCAGGAACGCCACAAACCTTATCGGCAGTCCGCCCGCCCACAGCTGCGTTTCTTCGTGAAACTGTGACCGGGTGAACCAGAAGCGACTGATGGCCGAGCGGGGTTGCCCCCTGCGACCGATTCTGCGTCGCCCGATCGCCGCTTGTACGGTAGGCGAATGCAACCCGGCGCAGTACATGGTCGGGGCCGGGCGTTCTGGGATAGGCACCTGAGCGGCGCCGGTGCCGAACGCCTGGTCTCGATTGCGGCGTGCTGGACACTCGGGTATTGGTTGGCGCTCGCAGTCGGCTGGGGCGCGATGTTGGCGTTGCCGCTTGCCATGGTCCTTTTCGGCGGCGTGCAGGTTGTGTTGTCACGGGCCGGAACCGGCGCGACGGATGATGGCGATCTGCGTCGTCGCGACGACCAACCCGACACGGTCGCGCTTCTCGTCGTACTCGTTCTCACGCTCGCTTGGCCCGCGGTTGATCAGTGGGGTCGTCCGGCGCTGCTGGTCATCGCCGCGGCCGCGATCGGGGTGCGGTTGCTCGTTCCGCTTCTTCGCGGCAGCTTCTCCAGGACCGAAGTCATGTTGCTCGGCGGCATTCTCATCGGCGGCGCGGTCGGCGTTCTCGTCGATCGATCGTGGCTCGGTTGGACGCTGCTCGTCGTGGCCGTCACCGCAGCCGTCGTCGCCGCTCCGACGAAAGTCGGCATCCACAGCGTCGAAGGTGCCACGCCGGTCGCTCGGCGCTGGCCGCAATCATTGACGCCACTGCACCATCGCGTTGCATCGTCGGTGATGCTCTTCGCGTTCGGTTTGTTGCTTGCGGTTTGGCACATCGGGTCACGGTTCTGGAACGCCGACAACACGTACTACCTCTCGAAGGCGACGAGCTACGCAGAGGACGGTCGTCATTTCGGCATCGATGACCACCTCTTCGGCGTCGAAGGTTTGCGTCATGTTCCTTTCGGTAATTTGCTCTCCTCGTTCGAACCCGCCGTTGGGGTAATCGCCCGCGCCAGTGGACTCAGTCCATCGACCGTGTTGTTCAACATCGTGACGCCGGCATCGATGCTGCTGGTTCCGTTCGCTCTGCGGTGGTCGGCTCGGCAGCTCGGTCAGCGAGACCCCGACCTGATTGCCGGAATCGGGACAGCGTCGATCCTGCTCATGACGGAGCTGACCTCGTATGGCCTGTACGCGAACGCGTCGCTCGCCAAACGCATGGGAGTCACCCTGCTCGTGCCAATGCTGCTCGGATCGATGGCGAGCCTGGTCGCGCGACCGAATCGCAGGGCCGCAACGATCGCGGTGCTGGTGGCAATCGCTATGGTCGGAGCCAGTCCATCGCTGGGCCTCGCGGTCGTGCTCTGCACCGGCGCGTTCGCCGCCGCCGATGTGATCCGGCGTCCTGAGCGGCTCGGTGTCGGCGGAGCGACGATCGGCGGGGGGTCCCGCAGTCGACTGTGGATTTTCCTCCCAGCGATACTCGCCATCGGGTACGCGCTCTTTGCGCAGGCATTCCAACAGTCGGCCGGTGAGGCGCAATTCGTGGGTGGCTTCTTTCGCTACGCGGACGGCGAAGCCGCGTGGAACGGTGCGCAGCTGGGTGCGGCGGCGTCCGTGCCGACGCTCGGGCTCGTGTTCTCAGCGATGCTGCTCACGATCCCGTTGCTGGCCCGGCCCGAGCAACGCCGCGGCCTTGCCTTGCTGTCGGGTGGCCTCTTCGCCGTTCTGCTGGCTCCGTGGACCTACGAACTCATCGTGGTCGACGCGCTCGAGATCGACTATTTCGCCAATCGACTTGCGTGGGTGATCCCGATTCCGTTGTTGCTCGGCGTTGTCATTGCCGGCATCGATGATCGCCGTCGCCTGCGATGGTTGACCGTTGTTGGGGCGGTCGTGCTGGTCGCAGCTTCAGGCCAGTCGATCGCCGGTACACAACTCGAGTTCTTTCGTCCCGCCGTGCTCGACGTCACCGATTCTCCCAGTGCCTGGCCGTGGCAAACCGACGATTTCTTCGACCGGGACGCGGCCTACCGAATCCTCGAAGAAACCCCCGATGGCGGTCGGTTTCTGGCACCGGAGACGATCGAGTCCATGGCAACGGCGCTTCGACTCGATCTCGACGCCAGCCCCACCTACGCCCGACTTCACTACCTGCAGACCATCGCCGCCGATCCGACGACGCCAGAGTCGTTTCTGGCGAATGAGCGATTGGTCCTTCATGCAGCGATCAGCGGCGAACAACGTCCGTCGGCCGATGTCGAGCGGTCCCTCGAGTTGTTGGCGCCCGATGTCGTGTGCCTCGACCCGTCAGCGATCGACGAGCTGGTCGACGCCGTCGCGCTCGGGTATCACTCCGCTGGGTATGTCGGCGGGCTGGTCGTGCCGGAGGACTCCGGGTTCGGCGTCGATGGCATCTTTGGCGGCTGCGAGCTCTGGCTCAGGCGCGACCCGTAGTCCTCGACCGGGATGAGATCGAGTCCGATACAGATACGCTTGTCGCCCTGTGAACAGCTCCGTAACTGAACTAGAAGACAACAAGGTGAAGCTGCTCGTCACGGTTGACGAGTCCGAGTTCGAAAAGGAACTCGACGCCGCGTTTGTGCGTATCGGCAAAGAGGTCAACCTCCCAGGCTTCCGTCCTGGCAAGGTGCCCCGCAAAATCCTCGAGGCCCGCCTCGGTGTTGCGTATGCACGCGAGGACGCCATGCGCGAAGCCATCCCGCAGTACTACAGCGACGCGGTGGCCGAACACGACGTCGACGTGATCGATCAACCCGAGATCGACATCACCGACGGTCAGGAATCCGGCCCGGTCGTCTTCGAGGCCACCGTCATGGTTCGCCCCCGTATCGTCGTTGCGGGCTACCAAAACCTGCGCGTCGAAATCCCATCGCCCGACGTCAGCGACGAAGAGCTCGACGAGTACGTCGAGCGTCTGCGCGAGCAGAACGCCGACCTCGAACTCGTCGACCGCCCGGCCGAAACCGACGACCACGTCACCGTCGACATCAACGGTGAGCACAACGGTGAGCCGGTGCCCGGTCTCACCGCCAGCGACTACGACTATCGCATCGGTCTCGGAGCGGTCGTACCCGAGCTCGACGAGAACCTGGTCGGCGCGAGCGCTGGCGACACCGTCGAGTTCGCGGCAGAGCATCCCGATCCCGAGGAAGAGGGCACGCTCGACTTCGTCATCCACGTGAAAGAGGTCAAGGCCACCGTCCTTCCCGACCTCACCGACGAGTTCATCGCCGACGTCTCCGAGTTCGAAACCATCGAAGCGATGCGCGTCGATCTCACCGAGCGCTTCGGCGCACAGAAGAAGATGCAAGCGCAGATGGCCATTCGTGACGAAACCGCGAAGGCCCTCGCCAACCTCGTCGAAGAAGAGGCGCCCGAGCCGCTGGTCGCGAGCGAGATGCAGTCCCGCGTGCAGGACATGGCCATGCGCCTCCAGCAGCAGGGCATGCAACTCGAGCAGTACCTGCAGATGTCGGGCACCACCCCCGACGCCTTCACCGCCGACCTCAAGGACATGGCAACCGAGTCGGTCAAGGTCGATCTGGCGTTGCGTCATGTGGTCGAGGCCGAGAACACCGTTGTCGACGAAGCCGAGTTCGACGCCGAAATCGAAGGGCTCGCAGTGCAGATCGGCGAGCCCGCCGATGTCATCCGCGAGCGATTGGCTCAGGCAGGCCAGCTCGAAGCGGTACGATCAGACCTTCAGAAACGCAATGCGCTCGAATGGCTGATCGAACAGGTCGAAGTCGTCGA
>CBESNZ010000251.1:0-5178 GCA_965531045.1 uncultured Acidimicrobiales bacterium | reverse complement strand
CCCGCTACGACATGTACGACCTGCAGATCGAGTCCCCGGCCCCGCCGATCGGCGCCCATTGCACACCTTCGCGCAGCAGCGCCAGGGCCGAGGGCAGGTGCAGTGCGACACCGAGCGCCACGCCGGCAACGGTGATGATCGTCAATCGGGCTATGCCCCGCATCGATCCGACGATGAGCGAACCGATGATGATCCCTGCCAGCACCAGCAACGCGGCGGGTACCACCAGCGGGGTGATCCAACCGGCGATTCCCACGACGAGCCCGATCCGGCCAACCGCTCGTATGTTCGCCGACTTGGCCATCGTGCGGGGGAAGGGGGCGTCGCCGGCCACGCGGACCGCCAGGTTGAGAATCCACGGCAGGGCTGCATAGATGGCGAGGGTCGACCAACTACCCGCAGCCAATCCGTTGTACGGGACAGGCACGCAGGCGTACACCAGTACGGCGACCGCTTGGGCCCGACGCGAATGCAGGGCCCCGGTGAGCCTCCACATACCGGCAAGCCCGACCGGCAGGAGGCCGAGTATGCACACCTGCCGAAGAAAGCCGGTGGCACCAAAGAACGCGTAACCGAGCACGCCGAAACCGGCCTGGCCGGTCGGGACGGCGGCATCGCTGCCGAGACCGCTGCGCCACCATCCGCTCCACCATTCGCTGAGCAGCAGCCGCGGGTCGCCAAAGGAGGTGAACTCGCCGAACGCCGGCACCGAGCCGAGCAGCTGTCGAGACCCGAACAGCACGACCGCTGCCACCGCTCCCAGCACCACGAGGGCATTTCGCAGCTCGCCGGTTGCCAGCTTCGAGGCGAGTGACTGCCGGGCAGCGGCGATCGAGGAGTCTCCCTCATCGTTGACGAAGTGCGTCGAGAAGAACCGGGCGACCTTTGCACTGCCGCGTTCCTGATAGTCCCGAAGCTCACCGTCATGGATGACCCGTAGCTCCTCCAGTGCGCCCCGCTTCTTGTTCGCGCTGCGCAAGCGGCGAAGGTTCCAGGTCCACGCCCTGATGAGGTTGCGAATACGACCGAACTGCAACGTGGCGGCGAGCCCCAAGATCTCGACGGTCCACAGGGCGAGCATCTGTGGCACCACTCGGGCCAACCGCACCCTCCCGTAGCCACCGAGCACCGTTCGAACCTGATGGCGGGGACGAAGCCGCTCGGCTGGTTCAGCCGACCATCGCGTTGACGCACCGACCTGTTGCCGAGCGACAGCGTCGGGGGCGACCACGATGCGGGCGCCGGCCAGCAGTGACCGCCAACAGAAATCGATGTCCTCTCCCTCGGTGGGGATTGCGGGATCGAAGCCGCCGACCCGCTCGAACAGCTCGGTCCGAACGAGCATGCAGCTGCTCGGCACCGCGAAGACGTCGGCAACGGCGTCATGCTGTTCCTGGTCGAGTTCGTCAGCCTCGATCGCCGAAACCGGGTGGGCGAACTTATCGGCGCCGAGACCCACCTCGACGAGCACTCGGGGTCGCTCCCATTCCACCAGCTTCGGACCGACGATTGCCGCGTTCGACGCCCCTGACTCGGCGATCAGGTGGGCGACTGCGTCGTCATGCAGTGCGGTGTCGTCGCTGAGAAAGAGCAGGTACGGCGCAGCTATCGGGTTTTCGAGCACGACGTTGAACGCCGCCGAGATGCCTGATTCTTCGGCGACCACCACATCGGCGTCTGGGGCGACGGCGTGCACCACCCGTGCGAGTTCCTCGACCGTGGCGTCGTCTCCGAGGTCGGAGCCGACCACCAGAATCTCGCTGTTCGGGAGCTGTTGCGACACAAACGACTCGAGACACGCAACGAGTGAGTCCGACGGGCCACGCGTGGCGACCACCGCCAGGACGCCGTCCTCGGGGCGGACATGCAGGGAAGAGGAAGAAGCCGGCGACACAGCCCACGAAGGCTAGTCGGCGCGTGCCGAATCGCCATGTCACGGGACTCGACGCCCGGCTCTGCTGGCGTTGGCGCCATGCGTGTACCCTCTCCTCCTGTGCACGCCCTCATCACCGGAGGTCGCGGCTTCGTAGGCCGTCACCTCGAGCGTCACCTCACCGCCTGCGGCGACGATGTGACCATCATGGATCGACCCGACGGCCCCGACATCGCCGACGCGCCTGCGATCACATCGATGTTCGAAGCAACCCGTCCCGATGTCGTCATTCACCTCGCCGGGCAAGCCGATGTCGGCGCCAGCTGGACCGCCGTCGACGAGACGTACCGCGTCAACCTCGATGGCACTCGTGCCGTCTTGTTTGCTGCCAGAGAGGCCGAAATCGCGCGGGTCCTCACCGTCACCAGTGCCGACGTCTACGGCCTCATCGACCCGGAGAACATTCCGGTTGACGAACAGACGCCGTTTCGACCCGCCAGCCCCTACGCCGCCAGCAAGGCCGCTGCCGATGTCGCTGCACTGCAGGCGTTTCTCGGCTATCGGCAAGATGTCATCCGGGTTCGGGCATTCACCCACATCGGTCCGGGGCAGACGCCACGATTCGTTGCCGCTGCACTCGCTGACCGCATCGTCCAGTGCGAACAGAACGACACCGACGAGGTCACCGTCGGCAACCTCGACGCCCGCCGCGATTTCACCGACGTGCGCGACGTTGTTCGGGCGTACCGCATGCTTGCAGTCGCCGGCGTCGCCGGCGAGGCCTACAACGTTTGCTCGGGCAACGACGTGCCCATCAGCGAACTCGCCGATCGGTTACTCGCACTGTCCACGCGTGCACTGCGTCTCACCCCTGATCCCGAACTCATGCGACCCAGCGACGTTCCGATCCTGCGCGGAGACAACACCAAGATCACCACGCAGACGGGCTGGCGGCCCGAGATCCCTCTGCAGCAAAGCCTGATCGACCTCCTCAACGATCGTCGGTCTCAGCCGTAGCGAAGCTGTTCCCCCACCTCACACACAACACTTTCAAAGCAAGAAGAGAATCTTCATGACGAAAACCGCACTGATCACGGGTATCACGGGCCAGGACGGCTCGTATCTGGCCGAACTCCTGCTCGACCAGGGTTACAAGGTGGTCGGGATGGTTCGCCGCAGTAGCACGGTCAACTACGAGCGCATCGCCCACATCCAGGATCGCATCAAGTTCGTGCCTGGCGACCTGCTCGATCAGGTCTCGATGATCAACGCACTACAGGAAGCGCAACCCGAAGAGGTGTACAACCTGGCCGCACAGTCGTTCGTGCAGACGTCGTTCGGACAACCGGTACTCACCGGCGAAACCACCGCGCTGGGCGTCACACGCCTGCTCGACGCCATTCGCATCGTCAACCCGGAGATCCGCTTCTACCAGGCCTCCAGCAGCGAGATGTTCGGCAAGGTCAAGGCTGTTCCCCAAGACGAAGAAACGCCGTTCTACCCGCGCTCGCCGTACGGCGTTGCCAAGGTCTACGGCCACTGGATCACCATCAACTACCGCGACAGCTACGACCTGCACGCATCGTCGGGCATCCTTTTCAACCATGAGAGTCCGCGGCGCGGCATGGAGTTCGTCACCCGCAAGATCACCCACGCCGTCGCCCAGATCAAACTCGGTCGCCAGACCGAACTGCGTCTCGGCAACCTCGATGCGCAGCGAGATTGGGGATTTGCCGGCGACTACGTCGAGGCGATGTGGCTGATGCTGCAACAAGACGCTCCAGAGGACTACGTCATTTGCACCGGCGAGACCCATACCGTCCGCGAATTCTGCGATCTTGCCTTCGAACATGTCGGCCTCAACGCCGACGACCACGTCGTCATCGACCCCGCCTTCTTTCGGCCCGCCGAGGTCGACCTGCTGGTCGGCGACCATTCCCGAGCGACGAACGAGCTCGGCTGGTCGCCCAAGACGAAGTTCGACGAGCTCGTCACGATGATGGTCGATGCCGACCTCGCCCTGCTTTCGGGCAAGCTCGACGGCATCTCGCGTGCCTAGGCAGTGCTCGCCGAATCTTCCCCCAGCAACGCTGAGCCACCGGCCGCCGTCACCGTCTTCTGCGGCGGGGTCGGGGCGGCTCGGATGCTGCGCGCGCTCCAGCTTGTCGTTCCTGCATCGAGGCTGACGGGAATCGTCAATACCGCCGACGACATCACGTTGCACGGGCTGCACGTCAGCCCCGACCTCGACACCATCACCTACACCCTCGCCGATGCCGTCAATCCCGATACCGGTTGGGGTCTTGCGGGCGAAACGTGGCAGGCGATGGACGCCCTCGGTCGATATGGCGGCGTCACCTGGTTCAACCTCGGCGATCGCGACATCGGCACCCACCTGTACCGGACGCAACGGATAGGCGACGGGGCCACGCTCACCGAGGTCACCGCCGAAATCACGGCGGCATGGAACCTCGGCCTGCGACTGTTGCCGATGAGCGACGACCCGGTCGAAACCCGTGTCACCACCGACGCCGGCGAGATCGGCTTTCAGGAGTACTTCGTGCGCGAGCGCCACGCCGTGCCGATTTCCTCCGTGCGTTTCGTCGGTGCCCAAGAAGCCCACGTCACCGATCAGGCCCTGCGCTCGATCGAAAGCGCCGACGTTTTGGTCATCGCCCCCTCCAACCCCATCGTCTCGATCGGCCCGCTCCTGGCGTTGCCGGCGATGCGTTCGACGATGACCGAGCGTCGCGCCGACGTGGTTGCGGTGTCGCCGATCATCGGCGGGAACGCGGTGAAGGGCCCGGCCGCCAACATGCTTCGCGAGCTCGGCCACGAAGCCAACAGCCTTGGCGTCGCCCGTTTGTACAGCGATGTGGCCGCGACGTTGGTGATCGATACCGTCGATGCAGATCTGGCCCCGGCCATCGAGGCCGAAGGCGTGAAGGTGCGCATCACCGACACGCTCATGTCCACGCCCGACGTTTCGGCCAACCTTGGCCGCGTCACCCTGGGCATCGGCTGAGGTCGACCCACCCGCTCACGAAAGGGCATGTATGAGCCTCGAGATTTTTGGCATCGACGGGATTCCCGAGATCCGACCCGGCGATGACCTCGCAGGGATGCTGGCCGAGCTCGGAGCTGCGCCCGGGCCTCAGCAGGTGCGCGACGGCGACGTGCTGGTGGTGACACAAAAGGTCGTTTCGAAGGCCGAAAACATGCTCGAGCCGATCGACACCTCCGATCCGTTTAGCCACAAGCCCTTGGTGGAGCGCGAGTCGGTACGGATCCTCCGGCGCCGAGGC
>CBESNZ010000250.1:0-5179 GCA_965531045.1 uncultured Acidimicrobiales bacterium | reverse complement strand
CATCGCCTCCCAGGAATCGGGATTCGAATCGTGGAACCGAACCAACGGCCGCTGCGGCTGGCTCCGGTGACCAGGGCGACCGGCACTACGCCACCGTCCCGAGGAGCTCGTCGACCTGTTCGCAGATGTAGCCCATGTGGTCGGCGTTGAGCGCGTGGTAGATCGGCAGCGAGAGCGACCGGTCCATCATATGGTCGCAGTTGGGAAGCCCTCCCTCGGGTTGGCGATGCTCGATGTCGGCAAACGCCGGCTGACGCAAGATGTTGCCGGTCCAAACCATCCGGGTGCTCACCCCCCGGCCGTCGCGGAACTGTTGCACCTCGTTTCTGCGAATCGCTCCAACGAACGTTCCCCGGATGGGATCCCGAGGACCTCCGCAAGGTGCTCAGTGAGAACGCGGCGCACGTCTACGGGTTCGACCTCGAAGCGCTGGCGCCGCTGGCCGCCGAACATGGTCCGAGCGAAGCCGAGGTCGCCACGCCTCTCGAAGCAATCCCGGCTGGCGCCATGAGCCCAGCGTTCCAACGAGACTGAGCCTTCGTGTCAGGTGTCGTCGTCGACAATGACGAACACACCCAATCCGAAGAAGCTCACATCCAACACCACATTGGGCGACGCATCGAAGAAGCGCAGCAGGCCCCACTCGCCCCACAGCAGAGGCGGTTCGGTCTCGGTATCGCCATACACGGTGATTGGCACGTAGCCAACGGTGTCGCCAGCCGGAATAGTCAACACGCCGGCCGTGGGCTCGAAGTCGACGCCGACCTCAGCGAAGCCGATGCCGACGCCGGTTACCGTCTCGTATGACACGGTTACATCCTCGGTCAGCGCGGCGGGAATTCGAATGCCGACGTCGACGACGACCGTGCCATTGTCACCTTCCACGACGCCGGCGCCCAACGGCTTCAGTAGCGGACGAAGCGCAGCATCGTTGGCGGCGCCTGGCGTACCCCCGGCAACGATCGAGGAAATCCATGATGCGGCCGCGTTGTTGGCGGCGGCGGGGTCGACCAGCTCGTATGAATATCCGGTGCCGACAGCAGGCCAGGGATCAACGTTGTCGTAGCTGACCACGTCGATGACGTCACCAGCCGCGGTGGCGAGAGTGACGGTTTCGCCACCACTCGACAATCCGCCGGGGTATTGCACCACGACGGTTTCGGGCGCCAGCCCGCCGGCGTCGAAGGCAGCAACGTCGTCGGTGAACACCAGGTACCCACCCGGACCGATGACGGTGCCGCCCGGAATTGTCAGTGCCACACCGTCGATGGTCCAACCCGACAGATCAACCCAGTCAGTGCCGGGATTGAACAGCTCGAGCACTTCACCTTGACCCGCGTCGGGTGCTGGCAACAATTCGTTGATCACGATCGGCGGAGCCGCCACTTGCGAAGCGGGAACCCGGGGCTCGTTGGTGAACATGGCGCGTCGGCCGGCCACGAAGCTCCTGAAGAGGCTGGCGGCCGAAACCGGGTTGCCGTGGTTCCACGCTGCTTTCTCCAACGCACCGTCTGTCCCGATCAGCGCCATCTTGGCGTCGTGGTTGTCCTCGATCAGGGTTGGCGCCATTGGGCCGTCGAGCAGGGTCCGTGCTCGTCGCCACACCATGGCATCGAGCTCGGGAATCTCGTGGATCGAGTCGATGATCGGGCTGCGCACACAGGTGAGATCGAACAACGGGTCGCCCTGACAATCGCTCGCCCACAACTGTTCCCAGGTGGTGTCGAGATCCCACGGGTGCATCTGCCACCGGTTGGTGTGGTCGCTGTCGTGAAATACGAAGTAGTTGTGGTGCCGCTGGTCGGGATGACCGATGAGGATGGACACCGCCAGGTAGTTGATCAGGTTCGGGATGTCCCACGTGTCGTACATGTATTGGGTCTTGGCGGCCGAGGGCGGCTGGCGCAGCACAACCCCGACGTCGACAACCGGATCGATCGAACCGCCGTCTGGCACCTTCACTTCCCAGCCCCAATTCCCAAGGAATCCACTGCCGTCGGCTTTGTAGAACGCTCCCCCATCGAGGCCCGCCCCGTCGCGCCATTCGCCGTCGAGCTTCTCCTGGAACTGGTACAAGCCGTAGAAGCTGCCGTTCTGCTCGAGCCGTACGGCGAAGCTGTGCACTTTGGCGGCGCCGGCGTCCTCGAACATTCCCCACGATGCGTCGGTGTTACCGAAGAGGCGGTCGGTCCAGTTGGCGTTCATCGCAAACTGGTCAACCGGGTAGTCGAGCAACGCGGGCGCCACGAAGTCGTGACCGGATGGAAACTCGAACTCGAAACTCTTCTTGGGCCGATTGAGCCGACCGTTGAGTCCGCCCCGGATACGCACGAGCACGCTGTCGTACACCTCGCCTTCGTACGCGATGACGGTCGGCAGCATGAAGTCGTCGAGCAGGTGGTTCTCGAGCATGTCGATGTAGTCGGCCGGGTCCATGAACCACCGGAAGTCGGGCAGGTTGGTGGTGAGGCCGGGATCGGCGATCACGTAGCCCTCGTAGGAGATCGTGTCGCCCGCCGACGGCAACGAGACCGCTCCATCGTCGATGCGATAGCGCACCAGTTCACCGTCGGCTTGGGCGGGAACCGTCGCCGCGAATACGCCATCACCTGCCGCACCATCGCCCGAGAGACCATCGTCGGCCATAGGCACCACAACGTCGGTTTCGAAGGCCACCTTGTAGCTCAGCATCGGTGCCACGGCGCCGTCGACTGCGGCGCTGATGACCACGTCGTCGGCTGCTGTCGGGGCGGCGGGCGTCACGGTGAGCTGAGAGATTGCACCGGTCAGCGGGAGCGCCGTGTTGAGGGCGCCTGGCGTGGGCGCTGGGTCCGATGCTCCCCAGTTCGCCGCGAGATTGTTGTCGGCGTCGGGGTCTCGCAACTCGAGCGATGGCCCGTCGCCGTCAGGTGTGGTCGACCACGGGATTGCATCGTCGTAGGCAACCGAGTCGACCTCGCTTCCGATGGCATCGACCAACGTGATCGTCTCGCCGCCGTTGCTGAGCTTTCCGGTGTACTCCGCCACCGCCGGCACGCCATAGGTGGCGAGGGTCAAGGCGGCGTCTGGGGAGATCACCACGTACCCTCCGGCCGGAATCGACACCGGACCAAACGTCACCGTGATTCCGGCGGAGAAGCTCCAGCCGGTGATATCGACCGCCGCGGCCGTGGGGTTGAACAGCTCCAAGAACTCCAAGTCGTCGATGGTGTTCGTCGTGTCGGGGTCGGTTGCGGGGTGGTAATGGAGCTCGTTGATCACCACCGATCCGGCTTGTGCACCGCTTACGGTCGGCGCGGCCACCAGTACCGAGGCAACCACGGCGAACGCCGCTAAGGCCCTCAGCCCACGTCGGATTCCCATCTTCGTACCAGTGGGCGACAAGTGTCCAACACTTCGTGTCTGCCCCATCGCCATTACCGTCCTGTCGCCTGACCTGAGACACTATGTGTCCACAGAACGGCCGTCAATCTCAGCACGTCTCCGTATGGCTGGTAGAACAACGACCTGATGCCCCAATGCGACTCCATGAACTTCGTGATCGACCCAGATCATGCGGAGCGCTTCGGGATGCGAGACCTGCCGTTGTCGAGTACGTACAGAGTCTCGGCGTTGAGGTAACCAATTTGGGGAGCATAAAGACCATGACCAAGCCAAGCGCTGCGCCGATGCCAAAGACTGGCGGGATCATCGACCTGATGATCGGGTGTCCCTTCACCGACAAGGCCGCGACCTACGACAAGGCGGTGAGGGGGCTGAAGGACTCCGGTTCGACCGATCTTTCGAAGCCCGCCGGTTACATGTGCAAGGGGGGCCGGACGAAGTCGACGCAAACGCGGTCGACCCCAACGACGTCATGGGTGCCGTCCGCATCGTGCGCAACGCCAAGGCCGAACACGATCTCAAGGCGGTCAGCGTCTTCCCCTCGGGTTGTATGCCCCAGGTGCCGGTCGACGATCCGAAGAGTACCCGCTCTACGCCGCGGCGGTCGACCTCGACATCCCGGTGCTGACGTACTGGTGTCGTCCGTGGATTCGGCAACAGGAGAACATGGTGGCGTCGCTGCGCGATGAATCGGTCGTCGGTCGGCTGCGGCGTCAGCCTTCGTGGGCCGCCCACTGACCGGGGGCGTAGGGCGTGTTCCAGCAGTGGGCCAGCACGCCGTTCTCGACCTTGAAGACCTCGATTCCGCACATCGTCAGGTTCTCGTCGCCGGACTCGGAGTGCATGTTCCAGACCGACGTCGCCCACTCATCGTTGGCGTGGGTGATGACCCGGTCGAGCTTGATCCCCATCTCGACGCCGACCTGCAGCCGCTCGATCTGCGCGTCGTGACTCAATTCGGTTTCGCCGTTGGGATCGTGCCGGATGATCGGATCGGCACAGAACTCGCGCACGAGTTCGACCTTGCCCTGGTTCGAACATTCTTCCCAATAGCGCTCGAGAAGAACTTGGGCGGCGGGTTTGGTCATGGGCGGGCTCCATCGGATGTGGTGGCAGGTACCGCAGCTTGGCCGATCTGGCCATCACCCGTCGAACCGTGTGACCGGATCGATCGCATGGCAGCCGACAACATTGCTGCGGCAGGTACGGCGACGAACGCGCCCGCAATTCCGCCGAGAGCGGCGCCCGCTGCGAGCGCAAGCAGCACGACCGCCGGGTGCAGCTGCACGGTACGGCGCATCACCATCGGCATCACGACGTCGCCTTCGACCTGCTGGATGACCAGCGTGGTGAGGGCGACGAATATCGCCGTGCGAGGCCCGTTGGCGACCAATGCGATCAACGCTCCAAGGCTGCCGACGACGGTCGCGCCGACGATGGGGAAGAAGGCGCCGAAAAACGTCAGCAACGCCAACGGCAGGGCGAGCGGCACGCCGAACAGATACAGCGCGATGCCGATGAGAACGCCGTCGACCACGCCGGTGATCGCTACCCCTCGCACGTAACCGCCCAACGCAGTGAACGCCGCCGTGCCGGCTTCGTGGACGGCCACGCGACGTTGCGAGCGGATCCGATCGGTCGTCCAGCTCCACATCTGGGCGCCGTCCTTCACGAAGAAGAACGTCAGCACGATCGTCAAAAAGAACGCTCCGGCAAGCTCGCCCAGGAGGCGGGCTCGATCGCCGTTCACGCCACCGAGACCGGAGGTGATCCATGTACGACCTCGATCCTCGAG
>CBESNZ010000249.1:0-5189 GCA_965531045.1 uncultured Acidimicrobiales bacterium | reverse complement strand
GTGTTCAAGATGATGTCGGCCGGCGATGCGGTGGTGCCCGCCAACGGGATGGGGGCCATCTCCGATCAGCTCGCCGCCGGGCTCGGCGCGGTCGACGTCCGGTACGACTCCGCAGTATCGAGCCTCGATGGCACCACCGCGAAGCTCGCCGACGGGTCGACCATTCGCGCCGAGCGCGTCATCATCGCCACCGACATGAGCGCTGCGGCCACGTTGTCGGGTGTCGTCGACCGGGGCTGGAAGGGCGTGACCAGCGTGTGGTTCGGCGCCGACGTTGCCCCCGAGCGTGGGCCCACGCTGTTGCTCAACGCCGACGGCGGAACCGTGAACTCGGTCGCCGTGATGTCCGAGGTCAGCCCCAGCTACGCCCCTCCGGGGCGCTCCCTCATCGTCGCCTCGGCGCCCTCGACCGACGCCGGCGTGGCCGAGGCCATCACCGCCGATCTGCGCGGTTGGTTCGGTGGCGTCGTCGACACCTGGGACACCCTTCGGGTCGACCGCATCGAACATGCTCAACCCAAACAAGCACCCGGCGACGCCGCCGGCGGAGTGGTGCAGGTGGCCGAGAACGTCGTTGTGGCCGGAGACTTCCGCCAGGATGCGTCGATCAACGGTGCGCTCAGGTCCGGTGCCCAGGCCGCCCATGCCATCTTGCCGCTCCGCCGCTGACGACAACTACTCTGCGCACACGCACCCCCACTCTCCGTCAATATGGGTGGCAGACACGTGTCTGACACCCATATTGACGGAGAGTGAGTGGTTGCGCGCTAGATGAGGTTTTCGAAGCCGATGAGGCCGCCGCCGTCGAGGGTGATGGTCTGGCCGGTGATCCAGCTGCCGGTTTCGGCCGCGAGGTACATCGCGGCTCCGGCGATGTCCTCGACCTCGCCGAGGCGCTTGAGCGGGTAGGCCTTGGCCACCTCGTCGCCCTTGTCGCCTTCCCACAGTGCTTTCGCGAAGTCGGTTTTGATCAGGCCGGGACAGATCGCGTTGACCCGCACCTTGGGACCCATCTCGGCCGCGAGTTGCTGCGTGAGATGTATGAGGGCCGACTTCGTGATGTCGTACACCCCCAGGATTGGGTTGGTACCGAACGCACCGACCGACGAGATGTTGATGACGACGCCGCCGTTCTCCTGCATCGAACGTTGCCACGCTTCTTGGGTCCAGATCAGCGGACCGGTGACGTTGGTGCTGAAGGTCTTGTCCCACCTGGGGATGTCGATGTCGATGACCGGACCCGCGTAGGGATTGGTCGCAGCATTGTTGACGAGGATGTCGATGCCGCCGAGTTCGCTGATGGTGTCGCCGATGATGCGAGTCGCGTCGTCGGGATTGCCGGTATTCCCCGCTCGCCACTGGCAGCCGTGGCCGATCTCGGCGGCGGCCGCCTCGCAGGACTCCGGCTTGCGGCTGACGATCATTACCTTGGCACCGGCCTCCGCCATGGCCGCAGCAATCGCCTTGCCGATGCCGCGGCTACCGCCGGTAACCAGTGCAACCTTGTCATCGAGTCGAAGTTCCATGTTGCGTCCTATTCTTGTGCGTCGGTGGCTGCCGACTGGCTGTCGGCGACGACGGCGTCGGATTCTTGGCTCGCCCACCGGAAGATGCCCTTCGCCATGAGCGACGACTCGGTGCTGCGGCGAGCGCGGTAGACGTCGGCGCGGGTTTGGTGGGCGTCGGTGTTGGTCGGTTCGGCTTGCACCGCTATCTCGACAAGGTGAGAGGCAAGACGGTGCTCGCCGTCATCGCTGAGCACCTGCGCTCGAGCGAGCAACGGTGCGACACCGCCCACGAGATTGCGGATCTCGACCGCCAAGTCGGCGTCGGCCGCGGGCTTGAGTTCGGCCGGGTTGCCGTTGTACCAGCCGCCGTAGAGCCGCCAGACATTGCGGACGACGAACTCGGGTTCGTCGTAGATCGGTCGCATGTACGGCTTGGTCAAAAGCTCGGGATCGACTCGCACCTCGTGCAGGATCGTGTCGAGTCGAGCGCCCTCGTTCATCAACGCGAGCACATCGCGGGTGAGGGTCTCGAGGCCGGTGGCGAGATCGTCGAGCACGGTGGCGATGCGATCGCGCCCGCCGATCGGCAGCCCGTGCGCGGGCAGGAGGAGCTCGGGCTCGAGTTCGAGCATCGACCGAAGCGCTGCCGCCCACTCGAGCGGGAACCGCTGTACTTTCTGCGGATTGCCGGCGTTGGGGAAGACCCACGTGACGAAGTCGCCCGAGCAGATTGCCTTGTGCTGCGGGATCCAGGCCCACGTGTGGTCGTCGGTCTCGCCGAGGTCGTGGCGCAACGCAATGTCGAGATCGCCGACTCGCATGTTCATCGCCGTGGTGTACGACTGTGTGGGAATCGCCACGTCGCTCGGCAGGAACCGATACTCGTCTGCCTCGTCGACGGCCTCGGTCATCTTCGCGGTACCGAACTGCCGTTCGTTGACGGTGGCGTTGTAGCCGTCGGTGAGCCAGTAGCGATCGAAGCGGGGTTGCACGTTGTCGTGGCCGACCACCTCGGGTGCAGCGTGGCCGCGAGCCTCGGCGTCGGCGACGAACGCGCCGCTACCGCCGACGTGGTCGAGGTGCCCGTGGGTGTACACGAGCGAATGGATCGGATCGGTACTCCAGCCGCGCAATGACTTCACACACGCCGGACCGAACCCATCGGTGCTGGTGTCGAACAACACGAGGCCGTCGTCGGTTCGGATGGTGATGACGTGGGAGAACGCTTCGATCATGCCGATGTCGTCGTTCAGTTCGCTGAACTCGGTGGTCATCCGGTTCCAGGGCTCGACGAGATCACCCGAATCGATGATGCGGTCGGACAGTGCTAACAGGTCGGCCATTGTTCCCCTCGATGCAGCTCACGCAGCGCAACTGCGGGCGACACTAGCAAGTGTCAGGCGGGCCTGATCGCCGACAGTACGAGTGTCGTGTAGTCGATGGTGAGCGAGCCGCCCTCGGCGTCGATGGCCGATCGGATACCGCCATACAGCGCCGCCCGTCGATCGGGGTCGAGCACGCGGTGGGTGCTGGTGGTGTCGAGGTAGGCCAGCCAGTCGTCGGTGCTGTAGGTATGGCTCCAGGCGAACCAGTGGTTGGCGGCGTCGCTCCACGGTGGTGCGAGGAGGGGAGCGAAGCTGGCGGCCATGTCGTCGTCGTCACCCTCGTCGTCGTGTTCTGGAGCAAACTTCGCGTAGGCCGCATCGACGGATTCGTTGATCCCTTCGTAGCGGCTCGGGAAATGCCAGGCGAGCGCGATCATGCCACCGGGGTTCAAGACGTCGAAGGCCTTGGCGCAGCCCGCCACCGGTTCGACCCAATGCCAGGATGTGCCGGCGGTGATGAGGTCGAAGGTTCGTCCATCGGGCTCCCATGGTTCGAAGCGCGAGACGTCGACCGTGAGCCCGTTCCGCTCGGCGACGGCGGCCATACGGGCATCGGGTTCGACGCCATGGACCGGCAGCCCCCGTTCGACGAAGCGCTGTCCCAACTTTCCTGTGCCGCAGCCGACGTCGAGCACCGACCCGGGCTCGTCGGCCACGAGGTGGTCGACCATCGCAGCTGGATAGGTCGGCCGATGATCGTCATATTCCTGGGCCCACTCGCCGAACGATTCCGCTCGATCGCGGGTCTCGTGTTTGCGGTTCGATTCGGCCATGGAGCAATTCTGTCAGACCGCCACGCTGTAGTGCTCGTCGTTGTGCGAGGCTCGTCCATGGCCGATGAAGAGAACGCACGGACCCTCGATGGCCGGCTCGTCGCAACGACCGGCCGGTCGGAGTTGGGCGGTGTCGCCGTCTGGTTCAGTTACACGTTGACGAACGGCACGTCGGGCTCCGAGCGCTCGACAACCGACGCGAACGGCAACTTCTCGTTCCCGCTCCCCGCCGAGTCGGTGGATGCAGCGATCGTCGGCGCCGAGTTCGAAGGGGTCACGTCGGTACCGTTCGAGGTTGGCGGCGAGGTGATGGAGCCGGGCGAAATCGTCCTCGTGGTCGAAGACTCGTTACCGGCACACCTGCGCCATGCCGGCGGCGGCTGAGGCGGACGCAATCGCCGCAGCCTCGACGAAGGGGTGTATCACCGGTCCCGGGCGTACCTGGCAGGATGGCAACCATGGCAGACACCGTTTCCGTTTCCCGTACGATCAACGCTCCCGCGCAGACGCTCTGGGAGATGGTGAGCGACGTCACCCGGATGGGGGAGTGGTCGCCCGAGACGACGAGCGGTAGGTGGGTCAAAGGGGCCACCGGCGCGGCCAAGGGCGCTCGGTTCAAGGGCGACAATCGCAACGGCGAACGTACGTGGTCGATCGTGTGCGAGGTCACCGACTGTGAGCCCGGGAGGCGCTTCGCGTTCGACGCCACGGCGGGGCCGATCCGCTATGCCAATTGGGCCTATGACTTCGAGCAGACCGATGACGGAACCGTCGTGACCGAGAGCGTCGCCGACAACCGCAACCGCCTGCTCAAGTTCCTCGGCGGCCGCATCAGTGGCGTGACCGACCGGGCGACGCACAACCGCCGCACCATGACCGACACGCTCGAAGCGCTTGCCGTGGCAGCCGAAGGCTGAGGCCGCTAGCTGTTGTGGTCGGGGGGCGCCACGAAGTCGATGAGCTGTTCGACCGCGCCGATCATGGCGGGCTCGAGGTCGGTCCACGAGGTGACTTTGGCCAGGAGCTGTTTCCAGTAGGCGCCGGGGTGACCGGTGAAGCCGATTTCGGCCAGTACCCCCTCTTTCCATGACTGGCCTTTGGGGATGGTGGGCCAGGCGTCGAGTCCGGCGACCGAGGGCTTGATGGCTTCCCACACGTCGACGTACGGGTGGCCGGTGATCAACACGTCGGGATGGTTGACGGTTTCGGCGATGCGGGTTTCCTTGGTTCCGCTCACCAGGTGGTCGAGCAGGATGCCGAGCCGCCGGCCGGAACGCGGACCAAAGCTACGGACGAGGTACTCGAGGTCGTCGGCGCCCTCCATCTGTTGCACCACGACGCCTTCGGAGCGAAGGTCGTCGCCCCAAACCTTTTCGACCAACTCGGCGTCGTGGATGCCCTCGACGTAGATGCGTGAGGCGCGGGCGAGCTTTGCAGTGGTGTCGCCGAGGTCGATGGAACCCGACGCCGTGAACTTCGTCGCCGCCTCGACGATCTCCTTCGGTGCCTCCTTGAGGATGACC
>CBESNZ010000248.1:0-5263 GCA_965531045.1 uncultured Acidimicrobiales bacterium | reverse complement strand
CACCGCGGTGTTCGACCTGCGGTTCGCGTCGATACCCCAGGGCGACGAGCTGTTGCAGGAGTTCGGTGGAGTCGACCAGATCGCCGGTGCCGATGACGATTGGCCCGACCCGGTCGACATGCGGGCTGAGTCGTTGGATGAGGGCCCGCACCGGCGCCACGACGACCGCCGGCGCTCGTTCGGGGTCGCGCAGCCGCCACACGGTTTCCATCCGTTGACCCATCGTTTCGACCGATGGGCTGACGCGTTCGAACGGCAGGGTCTCCCATGCCGGGAAGAGCGCGACGTCGTCGGTTCCGAGAAACGCGGACAGGTCGTTGCTGAGCCGTTGCGCCTCGGTGCTGGTCGGCACGATCACCACGATCGGTCGACGATCGCCCATCCGAGCGAGTCCGGCGAGGGTTATCGCCCGCGCCGACTCGGGAATGGCCAGGCGCGCATCGCGACTGCCGCGCACGCGCTCGAGGGCGGGCTCGACCACGGCCTTTCCGCCGATGGCGAAGAGCGATGCGGCGAACTCAGTCACGGTCGGAGCGGTTGAACGTGTTCATGGCGTTTGGAACACCGTCTCGAAGAATGGCCTCGACCGCATCGGCAGCCTCGGCAACCGACACGTCGAGTTCGCGTCGTTCGGCCTTGCCGGGCTTACGCAGGACGTAATCGGCGCCGCTCTGACGTCCCGGCGGCTTCCCGATACCGACGCGTATGCGGGTGAAATCTGCGCTGTGCAGGTGCGACTGCAGCGACTTGAGGCCGTTGTTGCCGGCCAGACCACCGCCTCCTTTGATCTTGAGGCGACCGACCGGCAGGTCGAGTTCATCGTGCACGATGACCACGCGGGTGAGATCCTCGATCCCGTGGCGGCGCACCAAGGGGCCGACCGCCCGACCGGATTCGTTGTAGTACGTGAGCGGGCGAACCAAGCCGACTCGATGGTCGCGGATACGGACGTCGGCCGCCATCGCCTGCCCCCGAACCGCCTTCAACACGGCGCCGTGACGGGACGCGAGCATCTCCACGACTTCGAACCCCATGTTGTGTCGCGTGCCTGCGTACTCGTCCCCGGGGTTGCCGAGCCCGACCACGAGCAGGTCGCTCGGCGTACCGGTTCGTTCGCCACGCCGTCGTAGCGCAGCCACCGGGTGACTTATTCGTCGCCGGAGGATTCGCCGCCGTCTTCGGCGTCGCCGTCCGAGGCGTCACCACCATCGAGCAAGGCTTCCTCGGCTGCAGCCTCGGCTGCATCGTCGGCGGCCATGGCTTCGAGCGTGGAGCGGGTCACGACGGCAACGGCCACGGTGGTTTCCCCGTCGATTTCGGTACGGCTGCCCGGAGGCATAGCGAGGTCGCTGACGTGGATCGCCCCACCGACGACCATGTCGGAGATGTCGACCGTGAGCTCTTGCGGAATGGCGTCGGGCTTACACAGCACTGCGAGGTTGAAGAGGGTCTGATCGACCAAGCCGTTCTCGTTGGCAACCTCTTTGGCCTCGCCGGTGAGCACGATGTGCACGTCGACGCGGATTTCCTTGTCGGGGTCGACGCGCAGGAAGTCGACATGCGTCACGTTGCGGCGCACCGGGTGGCGCTGCATCTCTTTGACGAGGGTGAGGTTTTTTGTACCGTCGACGTCGAGGGTGATGAGCGCGTTGAGGCCCGCATCGGTGGTGAGTACACGTCGAAGCTCGGGCCACGGCACGCTCACCGCAACCGGGTCTTGGCCCAGGCCGTACAAAACGGCGGGGACGTTTCCGTCGCGACGAAGTCGACGGCTCGAACGAGTTCCGTTTTCGCGGCCACTATGTGCGGTCAACAGCAGGTCAGCCATGACTGGCACTCCCAGAAGAGGTAGAAGAACAGCTCACGAGGTTACCCGCTACCACTCCGGATTCCTTCGCCGTAGGGATTTGTGAGGGATTTCGCGCGAAATATCACGCGAATCCCTCACAAATCGGGGGTGAATCGTTGGGTGGGGGGATCAGGCGGGATCAGACGGGATCAGGCGAGATCAGGCGAGATTGTTGCCGCCGAAGATCTCGCTGACGCTCGTGTCCTCGAACACGGCGTCGATCGCCCGCGCGATGATCGACGCAACCGAGATGACGTCGATCTTGTCGCACTGTTTCTCGGGCGGTAGCGGCAACGTGTTTGTTACCGCGACGCGCTTGATCGCAGAATTCTTGATTCGATCGATCGCCGGTTCGGAGAACACGCCGTGCGTGGTTGCCACATACACGCCCTCGGCGCCCTTTTCGTCGAGCAGATCGGCTGCGGCGACGATGGTGCCGCCCGTATCGATCATGTCGTCGATGATCACACAGGTGCGACCCTCGACCTCGCCGACGACATCTTTGGCCTCGACCGAGTTCTTTTCGACCTTCGACCGGCGCTTGTGCACGATGGCGAGATCGGCGCCGAGTTGCTGGGCGTACCGTTCGGCCACCTTCACGCGGCCCGCGTCTGGCGACACGATGACCAGGTCCGGACCCAATTTGGCCAGGTAGTCGATGAGTACCGGCATGGCCGTGAGGTGATCGACCGGACCGTCGAAGAACCCCTGAATCTGCCCGGAGTGCAGATCGACGCTCACGAGGCGGCTGGCGCCGGCCGCCTTGAACATGTTGGCCACCAGCTTCGCAGTGATCGGCTCGCGGCCGGATGCCTTGCGGTCCTGCCGGGCGTAGCCATAGAACGGTGCGACCACGGTGATGCGTTTGGCAGAGGCGCGGCGGGCGGCGTCGACCATGATGAGATGTTCCATCATCGCATCGTTGATCGAACGACCATCCATGGCCGAGTGGGTCTGGATGATGAAGACGTCGCACCCGCGCACCGACTCGCCGAAGCGACAGTGGATCTCGCCATTGGCAAAGTCCGTGATGTTCGGATTGCCCAACGGCACGGAAAGCTCGTTCGCTATCTGCGCCGCCAGGTCGGTGCTGGCACGCCCGGCGACGAGGTACAGCTTTTTCTTCGTGACGAGTTCCATGACGGCGGTCGACGCTTCTTTCGTACGCTCGGGCCCGGGCGGCCGGCTGTTGCGGTGCGGTTTTCAGTGGTCCGCTGGGTCGGTCGAGTCTGCCCGGAAAAACGGACCGGTGCGGAACTCGGCGGCAATCTGCGCGCCTGGCGGCAGCGAGGCGAAGGGGCCGACGTGGGCATCGGGTCCGACTTCGGCGTCGCGGCCTTGGGTGACCTCGACGATGGCTCGGGCTCCGACCGCGCAATCGACCAGTCGGGTGTCGGGGCCGATCTGGGCGCCCGGACCGACGACGGTGCGGCCTTGCAGCATGGTCCCGGGGAAGAGGGTGACGTCGGCAGCCAGTTCGACCGTGGTGTCGATGTACGTATGGGCGGGGTCGATCATGGTCACACCGTGATCGAGCCAACGAGCATTGGTTCGCCTGCGAATCTCGGCTTCGGCCAGCGCCAGTTGGGTGCGATCATTCACCCCGGTGAGTTCGAGTGGGTCGTCGGCAACGACGCTGTCGACGAAATGGCCGGTGTCGGCGAGCACGCTCACCACCGCATCGACGTCGTACTCGCTGAGCGGCGAAAGTGGCTTGCTCCGACGAATCGCCGGGGCGAGAAGCGATCGCCGGTAGATACCGACACCGGTCCCGGTCTCGTCGACGGGTCGACCGGCGATGTCGTGGGTGAGTTCGACAATGCGTCCGTCTCGGCCCCGCAGGACTCCTCGGCCCCGGCCCAAACCGGCCGGAACCGTCAGCAGCGTGGCGGCGCGACGTTCTGTTTGGTGGTCTCTGACCAAAGCAGCGATCGTCTCGGGCCGCAACAAGGCCAGGTCTCCCGGCAGCACGAGCACGTCGTCGTCGAAGTCCTCGATGAGGTCGTAGTCGTCGTCGGAGAATGCGGTCAGCGCCACGGATACCGCATCGCCGGTGCCGCGGGGCGTGCGCTGTTCGATGAACTCGACCCCCGCTTCGGGCATGGTCTCGGCGACCTTTTTGGCCACCTGTTCGCCACCGGCGCCGACGACCATGATGGTGCGCCGGATAGCGACTAACGCCAACGCATCGATGGCGTGACCCACCAGGGGACGACCGCACAGCACGTGCAGTGGCTTGGGTCGAACGGAGCGCATGCGCACACCGGAACCGCCCGCGAGGATCAGCGCCGAGACCGGGGCATTTCCTTCGCTGCCGTTCATTTCAGCCGATCCGGTAGACAACTCGGTCGCCCCGTCGAGGCGACGCCCGTGGTGCTTCCCGAACGTCGGGGCGATTCGCTGGCCAGGCAGGGATCGAACCTGCTACCTCCTGGTCCAAAACCAGGCGTTCTGCCAATTGAACTACTGGCCATCAGGTACTGAGCGTATACGCGAAGTTCGGGCCATGCACCGCGACATTTTCGTGACCACCGCTCGAGGGGCTGCTGTCGGGCGCTTCATGGGTCCGAGGCTCATGCCGAACATCTCGCACGAATTTCGGTGCCGAACGTTGACCAACGCCGGCACCCCTGTAGTCTTCGGATCGACATGGGATCACTTGTAAAGAAACGCCGGAAGCGCATGCGAAAGAAGAAGCATCGCAAGATGCTGAAGCGAACGCGTGCGCAACGCCAACGCGGTAAGTAGAGCGGTAAGTAGATCAGCGGTAAGTAGAGCGGTACGTAGATCAGCGGTACGTAGCGAGCAGCTACACCGAATCACGCTCTGATCCAGCTCCGGCTTAGGCCGGAGCTGTTCGCGCCACGACGTACCCGTCGCCGGCGAACGCCCCTTCGACAAACCACGTGCTCCCGCTTCCCGCAAGCCGCGGTGACTGTCCACTGTGGACGGCCAAGCGATCCCGCCATTGCGCGAGTTCGGGCGCGACGCTGAGCGCTGCGGGTTCGAGGTCATTGCCGTGGTCGCCCTCCGGAGCTCCCATTTCGTCCCAGCGCCGGTACACCGCCGGTGTCGAGCAGTGCACGGGCGGCGTGAGGAGGGTGAAGGTCCGAGGTACGAACGGGAGCGGTTCGACGACCTCGCCGACACCGCGCACCCGAGCCCGCCCCCCGACGAGGCAGAAGGCGACGTCGGCGCCGATTGTTGCCGCCGCCTCGACGTCGGTGAACCCCGCCCATCGCAACGCCGCCGCCGCATCCGCGGAGCCACCGCCCAGACCGGCGCCTGCCGGAATGCGCTTCTCGACCGTGACGTCGGCGGACATGCCGGCCAGGGCAAGAGCCCGGCGCACCAGGTTGGTATCGTCGACCGGAACAGCATCTGGACCGACAGCATCTTCGCCAACAGCATCCG
>CBESNZ010000247.1:0-5282 GCA_965531045.1 uncultured Acidimicrobiales bacterium | reverse complement strand
TCTGGGGAATGCGGTCGGTCAACGACGACGTCGACATTTCGATCCCTTACCCCCGGCGTCTCGCCCTGGCCGGCGTTCGGGTCCATCGGTCGCGCGACCTCGTTCCGCCCGACATCACGTTTGTCGACGACATCGCTGTAACCCTGCCCTGGCGGACGTTGTGCGATCTGGGCCTGATTTTTCCTCTGAAGGAGGTCATCCGCATCATGAATCACTCGATCGCAACCGGCCTTGTCAATCGGCGCGACCTGTGGAGTATTCGGGTGCGCAACAGCAAACAGGGCAGAAACGGTGTCGGCGTCCTCGGCTATGCGCTCGAGACCTTGCCGGACCGCGCCGAATACACCGAATCAGGGATCGAAGTTGCGTTTCTCGCGATCTGCAACGAGTTCCACCTTCCCCCGCCCGCGATCCAGCTTCCGCTCGTGGTGGACGGACACCACTTCCGAGTCGACTTCGCCTTCCCGGCCCATAAGGTATTCGTCGAAATTGACGGTCTTGCCTTCCACAGCTCTGCCGATCAAATGGCATCGGATCGGTATCGCCAGAACCTCTTGGTCGCGGCAGGTTGGATGCCGATCCGCTTGACGCACCATCAGCTGACGCGAAACCCACGTCAGGTCGCCCGGGTGCTCCGCCAGGCACTCCAACCACCAGATTTGTGAACCCAAAGCGACCAATATCGTCTGTTTCGGTTCACAAATCCTGACGGGTCAGCTGAGGGCGAGGGCGGAGTTGATGAGTCCGAGGTGGCTGTACGCCTGCGGGTGATTGCCCAGCATCGTCTCGCCGACCGGGTCGTATTCCTCGCTCAGCAGGCCGGTGTCGCCCACCATTTCGACATACCGGCGGAACAACGTTTCGGCGTCGGCCTGTTGGCCGGCCAAGACGTAGGCCTCGATCAGCCAGGACATACAGATGAGGAAGCCACCCTCGATGCCGGGGAGGCCGTCATCGAGCCGATAGCGGTACACCGCCTCACCGGTTCGCAGCTCGCGCTCGACGGCCTTGATCGTGCTTTGGAAGCGCGGATCGGAAGCGTCGAGCAGTCCGCTCAACCCGACCCAAAGCACCGCAGCGTCGAGCTCGTCGTCCCCATAGGCAATCGTGAACGTCTGCAAACGCTCATTCCAGCCATTTTGCAGAATGTCTTCGGCGATGTGGCCCCGCAACGGCGCCCAGGTGTCCGGCACGGTTCGCCCACAACCTTCGGCGATACGCAGCGCGCGATCGACCGCCATCCAGCACATCACCTTGGAGTGCACGTGATGGCGCTGTGGACGGCGCTCTTCCCAAATGCCATGGTCGGGCTCGTGCCAACGGGCGTCGACCGCGGCGACCATGGCCACGACCACGTCCCAGTGGCGATCCTGCAACTCGAATCCGGCCTCGCACATCACGTGGACGAGATCGACAATCGGGCCGAATACATCCAACTGCACCTGGCTCTCGGCCGCGTTGCCGATTCGGACGGGTCTCGAGCCCCGGTAGCCGTGAAAGTTCGGCAGCGTGGCCTCGGGAATCGGCGAATCGCCGACCAGCGGATACACCGGGCGAAGCTGCTCGGGCGAAGGCAAGTGAGCCAGCCGGTCGAGTACCCACGCGAGAAACGCTTCGGCCTCGAACATGCTGCCGAGCCGCACCAACGAGGTGGCGGTAAGCGCCGCGTCGCGTGGCCAGCAATGGCGGTAGTCCCAGTTCCGTACGCCACCGATCACCTCCGGCAGGCTGGTCGTGGCAGCTGCCAAGATCGATCCGGAGGGCTGGTGGCACAGTGCCTTCAACGTCAGCGCGCTCCGTCGCACGAGGCGCATCTTCTTGGACGGCAGCGTCAGCGCCGCGGCCCAATCCGACCAGTGCGCGGCGGATCCGGACCGGCGCAGATCCTCGGTCGGAAGGTCTTGATCCGGCTCGGCTCCGAAGAGCATTGTCAACGTGGGGTCGCCATCGAGGATGCCCGAGCCGCGAGCCCATTCGTGGTCGCCGTCGACATGCACCTCCCACGACACACCGGGGGCATGCAGTTCGATGGTGTGGTTGCCGCCGCGCACGATGAGCCAATCGCCATTGATCTCCACCCGGGACAACGCCCGTCCGTAGTCGAATCGAGGATCAAAATCGATCGTTACCTCGCCCGACCCGGAAAGGTGGCGGATGAAATCCACCCGCGCCGCCGGCTCGTCCGGGCGATCGCCGGAACAGTCGAGATAGTCGGTGACCGTGAGGTCGGCCCACCGCGTTTCGAGGATCAACGTGTAGTCGACATAACGTTGCGCAATCGGGCCCCCGCCGATGGCCGGCGCGACGGCGAAGACACCGGCGGAGTGCCCGCCGAGCAATTCGCCGAATACCGATGGCGAATCCGCAGCAGGGAGACACATCCAGGCAACTCGGGCGTCGGGCGTGAGCAACGCAACAGCCCGTTGATCGGAAAGCAGCGAATGCTCCTGGATGTCGGGAGCCGATCCACCGTGCAGCCAGGCGCGTCGACGTTCACACACCGCGGCGAGGACATGCGATGCGGCGGCCGTGTCGGGAACCCGAAAACCGGCGGCGGTTTCCCCTCCCCCGACCTTGATGCCCGCATCGGGGCCCTGCAACGTCACGAAGGCGTCTTCATCGGTGACATCATCACCGAGGAACATGACGGCTTCGGCAGCGACGTTGCCGCGTACGGTATCGAGGGCGGTTCCCTTGTCGGTCGCCACCACCGTGAGCTCGAGCACATCTTTGCCGCGCTTCACCCCAACGCCTTCGAGGGTCGCTGGCCCGGCCATGATCTCGGCCACGGCTTCGACGCCAGCGGCATCTGGTGCATTGCGGTAGTGGAACGCGATCGAGGCCGGCTTCACCTCGACGCTGAATCCGTCCTCGCGTTTGGCCAGTTGCGACAGCTGCTTGGAGATCCTGTTCCGCAGAGCCACCTGCTCGTCGCTGAGAGCAGACGCGAACCCGGCGTCGAACTCCGAGCCATGGCTCCCGATGAGCTGCACTTCCTCTGGCAGACGCGACAAGGTTGCGAGGTCGCGCAGGGACCGTCCCGAAATAACCGCGACGTGGGTGTCGGCCATGGCCGCGAGTGAACGGAGGGCGACGATCGATTCGCGCAGCGGCACTGCCGCACCGGGGTCGTCGACAAGTGGCGCAATCACGCCGTCGTAGTCGCTTGCCACCAACAGCACCGGAGTGCGTGCGAGCTCGGTGATGCGCGCGTCGAGTGCGGGGTCAAAGAGGGCCGCCATTACTTGGTCAAGGCCTTGAGAAATCCGCGAGCCCACGACTGGGCATCGTGTTGCCGCACCGACCGACGCATGGGCCGCATGCGCCTGCGCTGCTCGGCCTCGGGCAGGTGGATGGCTTTGACGATCGCTCGTTTCATGCCATCGATATCGTGCGGATTCACCAGAATTGCGTGGGGCAACTCGTTCGCCGCTCCGGCAAACTCGCTCAACACCAAAACACCCGTCTCGTCTTCACGACAGGCAACGTACTCCTTGGCGACGAGATTCATACCGTCGCGAAACGGTGTGACCAACATGACGTCGGCGGCGAGGTACATCGCTACCAACTCGTCCGCCGGTTGCCCTTGGTGCAGGTAATGCACGGCCGGGCGTCCGACCGTGCCGAAGTTGCCGTTGATGTCGCCAACCAGGCGTTCGATTTCGGCTCGGATGGTTGCGTAGCCCTGCACATTTGACCTACTCGGTTCGGCCACTTGCACCATGGCGACCTCGTTGATCGAGATGCGCTCCTCTCGCAGCAATTCGAGGTAGGCCCGCAGGCGGACCTCGATGCCCTTCGTGTAGTCCAACCGGTCGACGCCGAGCAGCAGCTTCTGCGGATTGCCGAGTGCTTCCAGCAGCGTCTCCCTTCGAGCCCGGACGGCGGGGTCTTCGGTGCGGTGGGTGATGCGGCCGTGGTCGATTCCGATCGGGAACGCGCCGACCCTGATGATGCGATCGCCGTACGCGAGCTGGTGCCCTTTGGTTTTGACTGCCGCCACCCGTGCGGCCGAACGTCGGAAGTTGGACGCGTCGCCGGCGGTCTGAAAGCCGACCAGATCGGCCCCGAGCAGCCCTTCGACAACCTGGGTTCGCCACGGCATTCGGATGTAGAGCTCCCAGGCGGGGAACGGGATGTGCAAGAAGAAGCCGATCGTGACGTCGGGCTTGAGTTCGCGGATCATCCCGGGAACGAGTTGCAGTTGATAGTCGTGGATCCAGACCACGCCGTCGTCGGTGACGACTTCGGCCGCGGCTTTGGCGAATCGACGATTGACCGATACGTAGGCCTCCCACCAGGTTCGGTGATACTCCGGCTTCTCGATGGCATCGTGATAGAGGGGCCAGAGCGTGCCGTTGGAGAATCCCTCGTAGTACAGCTCCATGTCTGCGGCGGTCAGGGCGACGGGGTACAGATTGAGTCCGTCGTGCTGAAACCCGCCGGTGCCGAAGTCGGCCACGCCAGACCACCCGACCCACGCCGCGTTGTCGTAATCCTCCATCACCGGCTTGAGCCCCGACACGAGCCCACCGGGGCTGGTGAGCCACGATTGCACGCCTTCCCGAATGACGCTGCGGACAGGTAGTCGGTTGGCCACCACAACGAACTCATGTCGCGGCGTCCGGTCGGTTGCCCGTCGTCTGGCCTTGGCGCTCACAATGCGTTCACTTCCTGCAGCAACTCCCGCGTGCGCCGCTGTTGATCTTCATCCATGCCGATCTCGACCGCCGCGAAATCGGTGGCTCCGGCCGCTGCGATCGCGGCAATACCGTTGCGGACCTTCGCTTCGTCGCCGATCAGACACACGTCGGCGGGCCCCTCAGCGCCCTCACGATCGAGCATCGCCCGGTAGCTCGGCAACTCGCCGTAGTTGGCAAAGGCGACCGCCGCGAAGGCGCGGGTGGCATCCTCGTCGTCGGTGACACACACGGGGAGGCTCGCCATGACGCGGGGCTCGTCACGGCCCGCACCGGCAGCGGCCTCGGAAATCTCGGGAACGATGTGCGACGCGATGGTTTTGGGGCCGACCATCCAGAGGATGGTGCCGTCGGTACGGCGGCCGGCGAGGCGCAACATCTGGGGGCCCATCGCGGCCACCATCACCGACGCCGCCGGATCTGCGGCCGCACCGAACTCGCCATGCATCGTCCAGGCGGTGCCGTCATGTTCGGTGGTGCCCGTGCTGAGGAGGTCGTTGAGAATGGTGAGGTAGTCGGCCATGTGGCCCACCGGCTTGTCGAAGGACATACCGAGGCGTTCCTCGACGACCGGCTTGTGCG
>CBESNZ010000246.1:0-5309 GCA_965531045.1 uncultured Acidimicrobiales bacterium | reverse complement strand
AAATCCGGATGCACCCAGGCGCCGGGTGTCTCGCCGTTGCGTTTGCGGTCGAGCGACCATTCGCCGTCCCAGGCGAAGAACTCGGCCGGTGTGGTCCCTTGGGGGGAGCTGGCGTTTCGGTTGGCGACGTACCAGTTGTTTTGTGGCCAGTCGGTGGTGCCGAGCCAGAAGTTCAAGAGGACGTAGTCGGCGAAGCGTTCGACGTCGAGGTACGTCTGCATCTCGGCGTAGTTCGCCGGGACGCTCATGTCCTTGTTCTTGAGGGCGCCGGTGAGGTAGTCCCAGCGGGTGGAGTCGGCGGAACCGGCACCACCGTGGTTGGTGAAGAACCAGTCGTCGTCGCTGCCGCCGAAGTATTCGCTCTGGAACTCGTCGTCGGGACGCTCAACGAGGTTGTACACGCCCCAGTACACGCCGTTGAGGTAGAGGTGCACGAAGGTGCCGTGCGAGCCGACACCGGTCATTGCGATCTGGGTGTCTCGGTAGAGCTGGTCGATGGTGTAGGTGGTGGCGTCGGGGTTCCACGTTCGGGCCCACGAGCGGTTGTTGCCGGCCCGCAGGATCAATGTGCGGTGGGCGTCGGTGGCCGAGTCACCATTGAGAGGGGCATTCTGCAACAGGTCGGTGGTCCACGTCCTCGAGCCGTACTCGCTGCGGAAGTTGAGTCGTAGCGAACGCTTCAGCCTGTCGTGGGAATGGGACTCGACACCGACGTCGATCTGCTCGTTGTCAGCGGGAGTGCCCGCGTGGAGGACCTCGATCGATGTAACTTTCTCGATGTCGTCGCCGAGGTAAAAGCCGCCGGCGCCGAAGATGTCGTCGACATCGGCGGTCATCGACATCGTGGGGATCGCCTCGAGCGACCCGACGATCTCGGCCTGATACGCAGAGACAACTGCGGGGTCCATCGCCATGTCGAGCGGCACGAACTGCCCTTGGCCGACATCGCGCGACGCGCCGTTCGGGAAGCCGGGCTCGGTGGCCGGTTGGTTGATGACGTCGTTGAGGTAGAGGTACGTGAAGGTGCTGACACGGGACGGGCTGAACCCGGATGCGAACACCGCGGCGCGCAAGGTGGTGGTGGTCGAGATCGGAATGGGCGTCGAGTAAACGGCGCCGGTGTTCGAGGTGGGTGCGCTGCCGTTGGTCGTGTAGCGAATCTGCGCGCCCGGTGTGGTGGTGGACAGCGCAACCGAGATCGGGGCCGAGTAGAAGCCGCGGTCGACGTTGGCTGTGGCGGCGGCGGCCAAGGGGTCTTGGCCGATGCCGTTGGCAGTACCGGGCGTCGGCGGGAAAAAGTACCTCGGCACGCCGACAGAATTGATGCCGTAGGACTGGTCGGGAGACTGGGCCGGGTACTCGGGGCTGTAGTGGTGGATCAGGGTCGTTCCGTCGGCTGCGTAGAGGCCGAGGTATTCGCCGCCCGCGGAGAGTTTGAAGTTGGTGTGCAATTCGCCGGCGGGGTTGGTGCGGTCCTTGCTCGATGCAAACACCACGAGGTAACCGTTTGGCGCAATCGACACTGCGGGGAACAACCACTTGGTCGGGTTTGCGGCGTCGTCGGTGAGTCCGAGGCCGGCCATGTTCACCGTCGTTGTTCCGGTGTTGTGCACCTCTATCCAGTCGCTGAAATCGGCGTCCTCGTCGGCCAGACCCGTGTCGTTGCTGGCCAGAAACTCCGATATCACCAAGTCGCTCGGAGCTGCTGCGGCCGGACTGACGTTGAGCAGGGCGGTGATCAGGGCGATGACGACGACGGCGGCGAGAAGTCGACCCCGGCGCCACTGCGCGGTGAGGTGTGCTGACACGGCTGTTTCCTCCACGTGTTCCGCCACTCGGCCGGAACGTCTAACTTCAAAGGATAGATCAGGTCGCCGTTCGAGGTGAAGGCGGCAGGTCGAAATTGCGGGCCTGGAGGGCACGTCCCAACGACATCAGAGGAGCTGTGTGCACGAATCTCTCGACCAACAGGTTGTCGTCGTCACGGGCGCCGGTGGCGGTATCGGCCGCGCGATTGCCGTGCGGTTCGCCGAGGTCAGGGCGCGGGTTGTCGTCAACGATGTCAGCGCCGACGCCGCCGGCGAGACCGCCGAGCAGATCGTAGGTCGGGGCGGTGAGGCGATGATCGCCGTCGCGGACGTGTCCGACAGTTCGGCGGTGGCGGCCATGGTCGAAGCGGTCATGGCTGAGCACGGACGGATCGACGTGCTGGTGAACAACGCCGGCCTCGTCGGCCCGATGCTGCATTTCTTCGAGGCGGACGAAGCGTGGTGGCGCAAGATCATCGATGTGAACCTCACGGGGCACTTCCTCGTGTCACACCCGATCGCTCGCATCATGGCAAAACAAGGTGGAGGCTCGATCATCAACATGAGTTCCGGCGGCGCAACCCGAGCCCACCGCGCCTTCACCGCCTACGACGCGACGAAAGGTGGTATCGAGGCGCTCACCCGCGCGATGGCGCTCGACCTCGGGCCGTACAACATTCGGGTCAACGCCCTGATGCCCGGGTCGATCGATACGCACGGACTGTCGCTCGAAGACCGGACACTTCGCGGAGAGAACGTCCCGCTCGGCCGTATCGGTGAGCCCGTCGACATGACCGGAGCTGCCCTGTTCTTGGCATCGGACGACGCCGCCTACATTACGGGCGACGTCATTCGGGTCGACGGGGGCATGTTGGCCCAGCAACGGTCGGCCACCGTCGACATCAAACCCCCGGCCGACTTCCCGAGGGTCGAGGACCTCTGACCGGACAACACGGCCTCCCAAGCGGTGATGCGGGGTCATGCGGGGTGATTCGGTGCCGAGTCGGCCGCTCAGGCGTGACGAACCTTGGCCCGGTGCGCCTCGAAGCGACCGACGAACTCGCTTGTTTGTTCCGCGTTCCACGCCACGGAGGACCAGCCTGCCAGCTTCTTGCACCGTTGCCGATGTAGTTCGACGAACGGAGGCAACGGGTGGGTGAATCCAAGTCGGCGTAGTCCGTCGAGGCGGACATAGAACGGCAGGTACACGGCCTCGGCCAGTGTCGGCACATCGCCTGCGAGCCAAGCGTTCTCCTGGAGCCAGGGGTTGAGGTCGGCGAGCGCCGCATGGAGCTTTTCGGCGGCCCTCCTGATCTCGGCGGGGTCGGTGCCGTGGTAGACGCCGCCCATCGGCCAGAACACGTGGCGGTCGAGCCACACCATTCGGGCCCGGACGAACGCCAGGTCGGCGGCGTTCTCGGGTAGTAACGACGGGGCATCAACGTGGACTTCGAGCCACTCGAGGATCGGGATCGAGTCGGCGAGGTACCGGTCGGTTCCGTCGGTCGACAGCCGCACCATCGGCACCTCGAGCTTCGGGCTGTGCTCGAGGAACTCGGGCGGCAGTACAAACCCGGGGTCACGCAGCGCGGATGGCGGCACGTTCACCAATTCGAACTCGATGCCGCGCTGCGCCAACGCAAAACGCACCCGGGTGACGAACGGGCAGATCCAGTGGCCATAGAGCGCAACCGTCGGTGCCCCTGTCATGCGGACCCCTGCGTCATAACGATGGCGCCGCCCAGGGTGAGGGGATGCTTCGACGGCATGGGTGTTGCTATCCGTCGAACGAGTCGGCGTTCATCGACACGATGTAGCCGGTCGCGGCCGAGGCATTTCCTTCGACGAGCAAGTGAAACACCGTTTGGACCGCGTCGGGACCCGCCGACTCTTCGACCTGCATCCAGGTGGGGGCGGTCTCGAGGAATTCCGTCAGCGCTGCTCCGGAGCGCCGGTCGAGCTCGCCCGGCCCCCAATCTTCGGACCGTTTCGCCATCTGGCTGGGGGCAAAGAAGAATTGCGGCGCAGGTCCGGGCATCGGCCCGGCCACCCCGTCCGCATCCCAATGGGTCGCCCCCACCTGGCTCGAATGGCACAAGTTGTCGGCAAAATGGTGGTGAATGCGCGACGTGACCCCAGCGTTGCCGGCCATATCGACCACGCACGATGGCGTTGTTGCATCGAGCGTCTCGATGTCGTCGTACGTGATGACCTGCCCGTAGAGGTCGAGACTCTCGACGAAGGCCACATTGCCGGCCGAGGTGATGCCGATGCTGCGGTGTCCCCGAGCGGCAAGGCAGTGGGCCAGCGCGATCGACGTCTTGGACGACGCACTGGTGACGAGCGTTTGGGTGGCACCGAAGAAGCCGTTGTCGTCGAGGAAGTCGTCGATCAGGAACGACGTCATGAAGAGACCCCGAAGCAGCAGGTACTCGTTGGCGCGGTCGTCGCGAAAGCTCGGCTCGTGTTGCACGTCGACAAAGCCGGTGTAGGCCGCCGCGTGTGGGGCGCGATGCGGCCCGACGTCGACGAATCCCGTGCCGGTTGCCCGCGCTTCGACAACGTGTTCGGCAGCCATCGGGTAGAAGCCGAAGTAGCGACCGCCGAGCGCGATGTCGGGGTTGTTCGATTCGACAACACTGCCGAGGCCCATCACGGGGACCCGGCCCCAGGGGGCCTCCGTCGGGAAGAAGTCCCAGTAGCCGAGCATGTCGCCGGCTACCGCATAGCTGATGTTGTTCGAGGTCAGCGCAAACCGTTCGACGCGCAGACGGATCGAACCCGGGGCGAGGTCGTCGTCGGACGCTGCTACCGATCGCGTCTCGCGAGTGTTGGACCGATCAACTTCGAAAATCATGGACGGACCCTAACTTCTGGCACAAAATGTGCCAATTGATCAAACCGTTTGGCTGCGAGCCGTCACGGCGTACCAAACTATCCCGAGCAGTCGATCAGGAGCCCCCTTGAGCACCATCACCGAAGACGAAATTCGCAGCCGGACGCAGGCGGTCATCGATGCGGTCGGGGTCGATGCGGACGAGGTCGCATTCCGCAGTGCGCTGTGGGACGCAGGGCTCGCGATGGTGCAGTTTCCGGTGGGCAAGGGCGGCCTCGACGTTTCGCCGAAGCTCCAATCGGGGGTCGAGGAAACGATCCTCGGGGCCGGGCGGGCATTCCACCCGCTGGCGGTCAACACCATCGGCATCGGCATGGGTCTCCCGACGGTTCTGACGTACGGATCCGACGAGCACCACGACACCTACCTGAAGCGCATCTTCACGGGCGAGGACATCTGGTGTCAGATGTTCTCCGAGCCGAGTCACGGTTCGGACGTCGCCGGGTTGTCGAGTCGGGCGGTGCGCGATGGCGACGAATGGGTGATCAACGGACAAAAAGTGTGGACGAGCGTGGCGCACCTGTCGTCGTTCGGCATGTTGCTCGTGCGGACCGATCCCGACGTTCCCAAGCATCAGGGGCTGTCGTATTTCATCCTCGACATGA
>CBESNZ010000245.1:0-5314 GCA_965531045.1 uncultured Acidimicrobiales bacterium | reverse complement strand
CAGGTTTGCGATCTGGTTGGCGATGACCGCTGCGTCGAGCGGTCGGTCGATCCCTTGCTGGCGGAGATCGTCGATCTGGGCCTGCACCTCGGGGGTGATGACGACGTCGGTTCGGGCGTCGAAGCTCCAACCGGAGAACCCGGATATGACCAGCATCCCCAGCACGACGGCGGATGCGAGTATCCGGCCCCAGCCGATCGTGAACTGCAATGGATGCAGCGGTCCGTGGGGGGCGATGCGCAGCCACATCAGGGCACCGACGGTCGCGACGGCAAAGCCGACGAGGCACAGCCAAACGCCGATGCCACTGCCTTGACTCACTGCGGCGGGCGCGGAGCCGACCACGTAGGCGAGCATGATGCCGAGACCGGCCACCGCGCCGAGGGCGACGCCATCGGTGGTGAGCCAGCGGGGGTTACGGCCCGGGAAGCGTGCGACCTTGAAGACGCCGGCCAGCATGAACAGCGCGAGAGCCGCGACGATGATGCCGAACCACGATCCGCCCGAGGCGGCCAAGCCGTTGAACGATTCACCCGGCAACGATTCGTCGAGGCGGCGGCCGAACGCGCTGTATTTACCGGCGTCGGTGGACCACGGGAGGAACACCGACACCAATGCGACAATCGCACCGATCGTGGCCACAGCACCGGGTAGACGCTCTGCCTTTGACAGTGGTTCGAAGACGTCGCCGGCCTGTTCGACCTCGGCTTCCTCCTCCGGCGTCGGGGCGGCAGGGATCAGATTCTCGGGGGTCTTGCGATTCGACCATGCCCGGTGGAGCCGGTCGAGGAAGTTGCCGCCATCGGCGTCATCACGTTGACTGATCCGGTCGAGAACCACGGCGACGAGGAAGAACGCCAGGCCCGCGGCCGCACCTTGCGCCACGTTCTGGTTGCCGAGCGCCTGGAACATGATCTGTCCGAGACCGCCGGCGCCCATGATGGCGGCGATACCGAGCATCGAGATGGCCAACAGCAGCGTCTGGTTGAGGCCGGTCATGATGGCGGGTCGGGCGAGCGGTAGCTGCACATCGGTGAGCACCCGCCATTCGGCCGCGCCGAAGGCGCGGCTGGCCTCGACCACGTCGGCCGGCACCTGCCTGATGCCGAGATTGGTGAGGCGAATGAGCGGTGGCAGCGCAAACACCATCGTGACCATGGTGGCCGACTCCTCACCGATGCCGAAGAAGTAGATGAACGGCAGCATGTACACAAAGCTGTGCACGACTTGCATGGCGTCGAGCACGGGTCTGACGACTTTCCACACGGCATCGACACGGCCGCTGGCGATGCCGATCGGTATGCCGACCAAGACGCACAGGATGACCGCGACCAGGACGAAGCCGATGGTTTTGGCGGTTTGCTCCCAGTACTGGTTGCCGAGCAGGCCACAGAACGTGAGTGCCACCGCGGTGAACGCGCCGACCCGGACGGTGCGCAGGACCGTGGCGATGACGAAGGCGATGAGGACGAACCACACCCAGCTAAATCCGGGATTGGCCAGGCCCTTGTCGACCACCCACGTGGTGAGGAAGTCGAACGGCCATTTGATGACGTCGAGCACCGTGCTGGCCTCGTTGTCGACCCAGAACACCGCCTGTTCGATCCAGTCGCCAAACGGAATTCGCCATTCGTCGAGAACCTTGTTGTCGGTGATTTCGGGGTTGGCTGCTTGTAGTAGGTACCTCATTACATGAACACCTCTCGCTCGAAGCCGTCTATGAGGCGTTCGACGCGTCCCATTTCTTCCATGATGTGTTGCGGATCGAGGTTGCCGATCAGCACGCCCGCGGCGTCGACCACCGCAATCGGCAATCCGCGTCCGGCGAAGTGATACACCTCGTTCAGTGTTTGTTCGGGCGTGGCGGTGTCGAAGTCGGTGCGAAGGCCGGCACTCAGTTCGCTCGATCCGACGTTGACCGCCCGGATCGCGTCGGCCGCGGTCAGGACGCTCGAGGGTTTCCCCTCGGCGTCGACGACAAACGCTCCTGCCCGGTCTTCGAGGGCCCCCAACGCGTCTCGCAAGGTTGCGGTGGCAGCTACCGGCTGGGCGGGAACCATCACCTCGTGCACCTGGATGACACGACCCTGGTCGACGTCCTGCACGAACTCGGCGACGTAGCCCGTGGCCGGTTGGGTGAGGATTTCTTCTGGCGTGCCGATCTGGACGACGGCGCCGTCTTTCATGATGCAGACCCGATCGCCGATGCGAAGGGCCTCGTTGAGGTCGTGGGTGATGAACACGATGGTCTTGTGCAGCTCGTTCTGAATTTCCATCATCTCGTCCTGCATCTGACGGCGGATGAGGGGATCGAGGGCGCTGAAGGCCTCGTCCATGAGCAGGACATCGGGGTCGGTAGCCAGGGCGCGGGCGAGGCCGACACGCTGCTGCATACCACCGGAGAGCTCATCGGGGATGTTGTTGGCATAGGCGTCGAGGCCGACGAGCGACAGCGCTTCGAGCGCGGCCACATCGCGCTGACCTTTGGGCACGCCCTGCACCTTCAGGCCGTACCCGGTGTTGTCGAGCACCGTTCGGTGCGGAAACAGCGCAAAATGCTGGAACACCATGCCCATCTTCTCGCGACGGAACGCCTGGAGGGCGGGGCCCGACAGCGTCTGGACGTCGATGCCATCGACCCAGACATTGCCGGCGGTGACCGGGTGCAGCTTGTTGATGGTGCGCAGCGCCGTCGACTTGCCCGAGCCGGATAGGCCCATGACGACGAAGATCTCGCCCTTTTTGACGGAGAAGTTCACGTTGTCGAGTCCGACGACGTGGTCGGACAACCGCTGTACTTCGTTCTTGCCAACACCAGCCTGTGCGAGTTCATAGGCTCGGCCGAGCGGTTGCGGACCGAAGATCTTGTAGACCTTTTCCAGCCGTATGATCTCGTCACCGTGTTCCGTCATGGAGCTCCCCCTCGGCCTTCTGAGGCCGCAGCGCATCGTAGGCATGCCGTTGGGCACACCTCGGCCGGAACCTACCACGTGGGGCGCGTGAGCCTGAAGTTGACGGCGAGGCGACTCAGCTCAACCAGTTTCGCTCCACGAAAAACCCGCCGAATGGCAACGCCGCGACGACCACCGCCATCAGCGCTCTCATCGGGGCCCACCCCACGGCTCGAAACTGCCGGGCCACGATCGCCACATAGACGAGGTAGATGACGCCATGCAGCGGCCCGAAAACGGTGACACCGCGGTCGCCGAGGTCGGCGTACTTCGCGACGGTCGCGATCAGCAGCGCGAGGTAGCTGAGCGCCTCCACGATCGACGCAACTCGAAGACGGCGAACGGCGTGGTGCATCGGCGAGAACCTAGCGAGTGTCGCAGCAGCTTCGCGATCCCTGCGTCACATGAGGTAGAAACTGCACATGTCTCTCAATTGGAAACTCGACGGTGAAGTCGCGGTCGTCGTCGGTGGCGGTGGCGGCGGCATAGGAACGGCGATGTGTCAGCGCCTGGCCGAGGCCGGCAGCGACGTCATCGCCATCACGAACCTCGCCGAGCATGCGGCCGACACTGCGTCGGTGGTTGCGACAAGCGGTCGACGGGTGGCCACGGCGGTCGCCGACGTCACCGATGCCGAGGCGCTCCGTTCGGCCATTGCGAGCGGCGTGGACGAGCTCGGCACGGCCACGATGCTCGTGAACGTGGTCGGTGGCGTCACGATGCCGCACTGGCACCGCCTGCTCGACTACGACCTCGACAGCTTCGACCATTTGATCTCGATGAATCTCCGTTACGTGCTGGTGGCAGCGCAGACCGTCGCCAACGGCTTGGTCGATGCCGGCCTTCCCGGCTCGATCGTCAACATCTCGTCCATTGCGAGCAAGGGACAACCGCTGCTCGCCGGGTACAGCGCGGCCAAGGCCGGTCTGGATGCACTGACGCGCACGATGGCTGCCGAGTGGGGCCGCTACGACATTCGGGTGAACGGCGTCGCTCCGGGCACGATCAATACGCCCCGATCCGGCCGCCCGGTGACCGCCGCTCGAGATCCGGAGGACCCCGCGGCCGGCACGCTGCCGCTGGGGCGACGGGGCATTCCCGACGACATCGCGTCGGCGGCACTGTTTTTCCTGTCGTCCGGCGCGTCGTACATCACCGGCCAAACGATCGCCGTCGACGGCGGCGGTTCCACGCGATCCGGCGATCTCGACGACAGCGATCTGCCGACATTCGTTTCAAACCCGGCGATCCGTGAACGGTTCGCCCCGATCGCTGCGAAGAGGGTCTGACCATGACAACCGCCCCGTCGAACCCGACACCACCGGCTCCGGTTCCGCTGGCCATCGGTTCGGTCTCGCTCCGCATCTATCCGCACGACCTCCCTGCCGCCGAGCAGATCGCCTTGGCCCGTCGACAGGCCGTGCTCGGCGCCGAGGCCGGATTCGACGGTGTGATGGTTTCCGAGCATCACGCCGACTTTCCCGGGTACCTCCCGAACCCGACGCAACTCGCCGGCTTCCTGCTCGACGCCATGCCCCGTGGCTGGGCGGCTCCATGTCCGCTGTTGTTGCCGATGAAGCCGTATGCGCTGATGGCCGAAGACCTGGCCTGGATGCAGGCCGCGTACCCCGGACGGGTCGGAGCCGGGTTCGCCGCCGGAGCCTTGCCGGTCGACTTCGAGCTGGCCGAGGTGCCCTTCGACGAAATCATCGAACGATTCAAGGACGCGTTGCCCAAGGTTGTCGCAGCGCTGCGCGGCGAGGACCCAACCCCGCTGGCGAACGATCGGGCGATCGCAGCGTGTGCCGACTCGCCGATTCCGATGGTGGTCGCAGCCCAGAGCAAGCCGGCCGTGCGCCGCGCCGCACGTCTCGGCTGCGGCGTGTTGTACGACTCGTTGCAGACCGCCGAGGTCTCGAAGCGTTTGTCCGATGCGTACGACGAGGCCGGTGGCACGCAGGCCAAGGCGCTGATTCGGCGGCTTTGGATCGGCGATCCGCCGACCGATCAGATGGCGGCCCAGATGGACCACTACCGCAGCTACGCCCCCGACCGGGCGATAAAGAACTGGGGTGACGGCGACCAGCTCGTCTTTGGCTCCAGCATCGCCGAGGTCACCGAACGCCTCGCCGCGCTGATGGCCGAGTCCAACTGCGACACCATCAACATTCGGGTGCACATCAAGGGCCTCACCCCGGCACAGGTCGACGACCAGATCGGGCGCTACGACGGGCACATCGAGTCGATCCGATCCGCCATCCGCAGCGCACTCGCAGACCGGACGAAGGCGTGAGCGCCGGCGAAGCGAGCGCAGAACGCCCGTTGGTCGGCAAGGTCGCGCTGGTCACCGGCGCCGGGCAGGG
>CBESNZ010000244.1:0-5317 GCA_965531045.1 uncultured Acidimicrobiales bacterium | reverse complement strand
AGGCCCAGGTCGAAGCCATCGTCGGGCCGGCTGCGACCGCTGCGGGTTGGGCGCCGGCCGCCGACGAGGATGACCGAACGCGCCAGCGCCGAGCCACCTTGCTCACCGCTGCGGGGATCACCGGCAACAACGGCGATGTGCAAGCACATGCCCGCGCCGCGTTGTCGTCCACATCCACTCCCCCAGAGCTCGAATCGGCTGCGGTGGAAATCGTCGCAGCATCCGGCACCGAGGCGGAATTCGAGGATTTCTGGCGACGCTACGAACATGCGGAAGCCCCGCAGGTGGAGCGGCGATACCTGAACGCACTGGCCACGTTTCCCGAGCGCGAGCAGATCCTCACGATTGCGAAGCGATCCCTTGGCGACAGCATCCGTAGCCAGGATGGGCCATTCACCCTTGCCGGCGCGCTCTCGCACCGCGAACACGGCGCTGACGTGTGGCAGCTCATCACCGACCGCTGGGATCAGATCAACGACCGGTTCCCGACGATGACGATCAGCCGGATGCTCGGCGGCGTCCGATCCCTCGCGACACCTGAACTCGCCGCCTCGGTGAAAACGTTCCTCGAGGCGCATCCCATTCCGCAGGGGGCTCAACAGGTCGAACAGCATCTCGAACGTCAGGCGGTAAACGTTCGACTCCGTCAGCGTTTGGCCGATGGCTGACCCACCATGATGGTCAGATCGCCAGTCTCGATTCCCCGACGGGCCGAGGCGTTCGCCGTGGAAGCAACCACGGTGCAGCTGGTGTGGCGTTCCCTCGGCATCGGCCCGACGCGGATCGACCTCGACAACCGCACGTTCACGATCTGTACCGGCATCGACGCCGGAGCACTGTTTGTGGACGGCCTTGAAGCGGGCAGTAGCCATACCGCCACGATTTGCGGCCCGGACCGGACCGAGACGGTGGATTTCACGACGCTCACACCACCCCCGGGCCCACAACTGGCGAAGTTCGCCACCATCTCCGATCTCCATCTCGGCGCCAAGCGGTTCGGCATCGTCGGCCGCATCAAGGAGGGGGAAGTCGACGGTGACACGCATGCGCTGAGGTGCGCCAAGGCGGCGGTTCGCGAAGCAACCGAATGGGGCGCCGAACTCCTCCTCATCAAGGGCGACCTCACCCACCACACCACACCCGCTCATTGGGACGAGTTTGCGGCACTCCTGGATTCGATCACCATTCCGTACGCATTCGTCATCGGCAACCACGACGTCAAACACCGCACCGGCTCGATCCCGGCCAGCCGCGGACTGGAAATGGTGGGCGAGCAGCGGCGACGTTTCCAGGTCCACGATCTCGATCGACTGCGAATCATCCTGGCCGACGGTGCGGTCGCGCAGCACAGCCGCGGCGAGATGGGCTCGCTCCCGGAGAAGATCCACGCAGCGGCAGCGGTGAAGCGTCCCGTTCTCGTCGCGCTGCACTTCCATCTCCATCGCACCCGTGTCCCGTGGTTCTTTCCGCCGGGATTCTCCAAAGCCGACGCCGACAAGATGTTGTTGGGCCTCGCCGAGGCCAATCCACAAGCCTTTGTCACCTCCGGGCATTCGCACCGCAATCGGGCGTACCGGTACGGCCGGGTGCCCATTACCGAGGTGGGTTCGACCAAGGACTACCCCGGTGTGTGGGCTGGCTACACCGTCCACGATGGCGGGATAGCGCAGGTGGTACGGCGTATCGGCGAACCGAGCTGCCTCGAATGGACCGAACGAACCCGGCGGGCGGTCGGCGGCATTTGGAGTATGTGGAGCCCGGGGACGCTCGACCAGCGTTGCTTCAGCCACGTGTGGCCCGACCCTCACGAACGTTGATTCGACGGCCGCGCCGCGCTCAGCTGAGCCGGACCTCGTAGGTACCGTCAGCCGCGACGGTAACCGTAAATGGCCGCTCGGCCGGTAGCTCAGGATCGGTGAAATCGGTCGCGGAGCTGCACTGCAGGGTCAGTCCCGAACCCAACACCCGAAGGCGACTGCCTTCGCATCGCAGATCGGTGTCGAGGGCGAGATCCGCTGCGAACCGCTCGGCGACGCCTGTCTCGATCCCATCGAGCTCGATCAGCTCCTCGACCACGGTGAGCGACAGCGCCCCATCGTTGTCGAGCTGTTGCACGAGGACGGTGATCGAGTCGTCGCCGAGCTTCGCTCTACAGATGACCTCGAGGTCGATTCCCCGGGGAATCTCCTCCGGACACGACACCGCCGTGACGTCGCCCGGGGTCGTCGGTGAAACCGCGGCCGGAACGTCCGCCTCCAGCTGAGCCCGGTCGAGGGTCGTGGCCGAAGCACAAGAAGCGGCCATCAGCAGAGCGACGACAAATATCAGGCGAGCCATACGACGAAACCGATCTGAGCGAGATGGTAGGTGACGTGCACGGCAACGCGTTCGAAGGGCAGCTTGCCGACGAATCGACCCCAGCCGAGTAGCGCATCGGACACCATGAAGAGCACCACGGACACCGCGACGAGCGCGGCGCCGGTACCGAAACCACTGGCGGCCATCGTGGCGATGGCGACGATGTACAGCGCAACCGCGATGCCCAGAGCCGTGCCGCCCTGAGCAGCTGCGGCCCGGATGATCCTGCTGCCGGCAAACGCACAGCCGACGACGGCTACGACGACTCCGACCACCAGCCACGTGCGATTGGTGTCGACCTGCGCGAACGCGACGATGTAGGCGACGTGGGCGAGCAGGAACGCGCCGAGGCCACCCTCGAATGGCCCACTCGGCAGCATCAAGATGATGTCGCCCAACAGGGAAAACGCCAGGCCGACGATCATCCACGTGTGCAGGCTGGTGTGATCGGGCAGCGACAGGACGGCGGCGATGAGCGCGACCATGACCGCCGGCTTGGCAACAAATTCAATGCCGAGGTGCTCGCGGGCCACCGCGGTCCAGTCGACGAGCGCGACGGCAAGTGCGGCCACCAGGAGCGATGCGGTCACGCTTTCATGCCGATTCTCGGGCGAACGCCAACGCGTCGTCCCACGAGCAGCGTTGCGCGATTTTGGCCTTGTATTGCATGACGTGCCGGGGGCGGTTCATGCCGAACACGCCGACGAGACGGCCCGCACGACCGTATATGGCGGCGAAGCGTCGTTCGTCCATCGAGCCCGTGATGATCTCGACCTCGTCATCGGGCCGGGGGCGCCCGGCCAGCTGAATCTTTCGATCGTACTGATCGGACCAGAACCACGGCACCGGCGAAAACGGCTCTGCGTCTTCAGCCGAAACCAGCAATCGTCGCGCCGCGGCCGCTCCCTGCTCTACCGCGTTGTCCCAGTGCTCGACGCGCATCATTTCGTCGAACAACGGATTGGGCCATCGCGCCACGTCGCCGGCGGCGGTGATGTCGGGCGCAGCCAAACAGGTGGCGTCGCAGACCACGCCGTTCTCGAGCGTGAGTCCAGAGCCTTCGAGCCACTCGGTATTGGGCACGACGCCGATGCCGATCACGACGACGTCGGCTTCGATGATCGAGCCGTCGGCCAACTCGAGCGCCTCGACGCGATCGGTGCCATGGAACGTCTCCACACCGACACCCACCCGCAGGTCGACCCCATGCTCGCGATGGATATCACCGCACAAGGAGCCGAAAGTGTCCCCCAGGACTCGGCCGAGCGGGACCGGCAGGGCTTCGACCATGGCGACGTCATGACCCCGTTCACGACAGGTTGCGGCAACTTCGGCGCCGATGAATCCGGCGCCGACGACCGCTACCCGGGTCGGCCCGGCGTCGAGCTCGGCTCGCAGAGCCATGGCATCGTCGATCGTTCGTAACGTGTGCACGCCGGCGAGCCCCTCGGCGGCGGGCAGACTTCGAACCCTCGCCCCCGTGGCGATGAGCAGACCCGCGTACGGGACGGGTTCGCCGCCGGCGAGGCGAACCTTGTGCGCGTCGACGTCGACGCCGATGGCGCGTTCCCCGGTGCGAAACTCGAGATCGAGATCGGCGAGCTTCTCTTCGGGAACAAGGGCCGTTCGATCCGGTTCCCACTCGCCGGCGAGTACATGCTTCGACAAGGGAGGACGGTCATATGGCTGATGCGGCTCGTCGCCGATCAAGGTGATGGGGTCGTCGTACCCGTCGCGGCGCAGCGCCTGTGCTCCACGGATCCCTGCGAGCGACGCGCCAACGATGACGACGCCCGACTGACCCACGGTCAGTCTTCGATCTTGATGGCCTGCTTCGGGCAGCGCTGGACCGCCTCTTCCATTTTTCCGCGTTGATCCTCGGCTGGCTCGTCGTTGAGCACATAGAGGAAATCGTCATCGCGAACCTCGAAGACCTCGGGCGCGATCTGCATGCAGATGGCGTTGCTTTCGCAGAGGTCGTAGTCGACAACAATTTTCATGGAGTGCCCTTTCAACAGCAGCTGTGTAGCTCCGTGCAGACTAGCTTGACCATCACCGTGTTTCGACTACGCAATCGCATCCGACAATCTCGACGCCGCAATGCCATCGTTCTGCTGATCGTCGCAGCGTTGCTCAGCTCGCCCGCCACAGCCCGAGCGCAGTCCTCAACCGAGGGCTGGTCGGCGGTCGACACCGACGTCCTCTTCGATGGCTCCGTCAGCGCTGGGAGCGTTGCCGAGCCGCTGAGCCGTGCTGACGGTACGAGCAGCACCGCAGGCAACCCTGACGCGTTCGAGTTGGCCACGTACTCCTTTGCGCCCACCGAAACCGCCATCCCGTATCTCGTCAACCCCTCGCAAAACGACACATCGCTGCCGGCTGCGCTGGAGGCGGTCCAGCGCGCCGCGCAGACCTGGACCGACGACCCGGACGCCACGATTGGCTTCACGTACGCCGGAGTAAGTGGCGCATCCTCGGCCGACGACCGGTCGGTGTCCGACGGTCACAACGACATCTTCTGGGCGCCCGCAGCTCCGGGCGAGTCGTTTCTGGCCCGGGCGACGCTCTTCGTCGATGAGGCGAACGTCATCCACGAGTTCAACATTCAGCTCAACGACGACTATTTCTGGGTGAGCGGAGCGGATCGGGGCCACGACATCGAGTCGGCCGTGTTGCACGAGCTCGGACACACACTCGGATTCGAGCATGTCGACGATCCGTCGGTGGCGATGCAGCCCACCCTCAGCATTGGCGCTCCGTTCCGTTCGCTCGGCCCCGGAGATCAGACGGCGCTGCTGCACCGTTACGGCCTGCTTTGCGATGGTCGCCTCGCAACCCTCGTGGGTGGATCCGGTGATGATGCGGCAATCGGGACCGGCGGGGTCGATGTCATCGTCACCGGAGCGGGCAACGACACGATTCGCGGACTCGCCGGAGACGACATCGTCTGTGCCGGAAG
>CBESNZ010000243.1:0-5325 GCA_965531045.1 uncultured Acidimicrobiales bacterium | reverse complement strand
CCACTCGAGTTCGAATCGCCAGTCGTGGACGGTCGCCCCCTGCGAGTAGGGCTGAGCATCGCTCCGAACCGTCCATTGCGCCAACGGCGTGGCCAAGTACACAACTCTTGCTCCGAGCGCTTCCAGCCGCAACAGCAGATCCCAGTCCTCGTGCACGCGAAGGTCCTCGTCGAAGCGAGCGCTGTCTGCAGCAGCGCGATTCAACAGCAGCGTGGGGGTGAACAGATGGCCCTTCTTCCCGCCGAGTCGAGCCCGGCAGAAAAGAAACTCTGCGAGCGGTTCGCCAGCCGCCGGCTGACGGTCGGCCATCACCGTCTCCGCTCCAGACGGTGAGCGGCGAAGTACCGCATGCGCTCCGATGACGAGTGCGGCGTCGCTCGATTGGCAGCGTACGACCTGTCGCTCCAGCTTGTCGGGGAACCACACGTCGTCGTCGTCGAGGAACGCGATCCACTCGCCGATCGCGGCGTCCATGCCACGGTTGCGAGCCGCAGCGGGGCCGCGGCGTTCGCGTTGCACGATCCACTCGAGGGTGGTGGTTTCGGCCCGATGACGGGCAGCGAGCGTTTCCAGTTCGGCGATCGTGGCGTGGTCATCGGCACCGTCCACGATCACGATGATCTCGGTGGCAGCCAGGGTCTGCGCGAAGATCGACTCGATCGCGTCGCGAAGCTGTTCCGGCCGATTTCTCGTCGGAACAATGACCGACACCGTGGCGGGTGAGGACCGGGTCATGGTGCGAGAACCGGCGCCGAGGTAGCCAGGATGCGCTTCGCCCACAGCGCACTGAGCACGTTCCACGACACGGTGATCACGGCGGTGGCCAGGGCAACGGCCCGCAATCCAAACCAGTGGGCTGCGGCAATGCTCGCAACCACATTGGCCAACGCATGCGCCCCCAGGAGCATCGAGTGCCCGCGGTTCCGGCCCGAGAGCCAGACGACGTCGGGCAGCGGTCCGGTCAGCGCATTGACGAAGCCGCCGACCAACAAGAGCGCGAGCACCACATACCCGCGTGTGTACTCCTCGCCGAACACCTGCAAGAGCCACGGCCCGGTGATCAACAGCAACCCGACGATGGGGGCCGCAAGCAGCACAGAGGTGCGCTGGGCCGCTCGAACCGACGCCTCGGCCGCAACATGATCAGACTCGGCCAATTGCGACGACAGCCGGGCGAAGACAGAGGTCTGCACCGCCAGAAGCGGAAGCGTGGAGAGCGCAGCCAGCCGTGTGGCCACGGCATACACCGCAGCATCCTCGACCCCGAGTACGGCTCCGACGATCACCACGTCGGATTGATAGAAGACGATCAACGACAGTGCGGCGAGATAGCCGAACTTCGCCGTGTGACGCCACTCGGCGACGGTTGTCGCCGCGACCGGTCGACGCTGGTCCGACCAGCCCGATGTGGCGGCGAATCCGGTGATCACGAGAAGCGCGAGCGCGGAGGTCACCAAGAACCCACCAACCGACGTCGATCCGCTGGCCCAGAACGCACTCGCAATACCGAGCAACAGCACCGGCCGAACAACATCGGGAATGATCACCGCCGCGAGTAGCCGGCCCTGTGCGGTGAGCACTGCCTCGTGAAGCACCACCGACGCAGCGACCAACGGCATCAGGACGAGCCCCAATCGGACCCACGACTCCGACGCGCCGAGCAGGCCGGCGATCGCCGGAACAGCGAGCGCGAGCCCGAACACCAATGCCAACGCCAACACCAACGTCCACGCCCGCAGTACCAACGTCGCCGCAACGCCCCGGTCCCGTTGAAGCTGGACGGGAAGCAGTCGCAGGGTCGCCTGGGGCTGACCGACCAAGGCGCCGGCTCCGGCAAGATCACCGGCCGTGCTCACGACGGCATACGTACCGAATGACGCGATCGGGAGCCAGCGGGCCAATACGACCTGCACTGCGAAGCGCAACGGCGGTCCGGCCAGTCGCGCCGCGAGTAGTTCAGGCTCGATGCCAACCCGGCCGGCAATGCGTTGCAGCGCCATCGGTCAGCGCTTCACGAGGTCGGCGAAGAACCGCTGCATGTCGTCGACGCTCTTGCGGATGTCGTATTCGGCTTCGACGAGGTTGCGACCGTTGACGGCGACCCGAGCTCGAAGATCGTCGTCTTCGCACAGACGCGCAATCGCTCGCGCCAGAGCGGACGGGTCGCGGGGCGACACGAGCAACGCCGTGTCCTCGTCGCGAATCAGCTCGGGGATACCCGACACCGCAGTGCTGACCGTCGGCAGCCCGATGGCGAGTGCCTCGATCAATGCGTTCGGCAAACCGTCCATGGTGCCATCCGCCTCGATGTCGCAGGCGAGCGCGAAGCAATCTGCGTCGCGCAAGAGTTCTTCGACCCGGCCGCCGGACACCGCCCCGAGAAATTCGACGACGTCGATGATTCCGAGTTGCGCGGCCAACGCCCGCAGCGCAGCCTCATCGGGGCCGTCGCCGGCGATCGTGCACTGGATGTTGTGGCCGGCGTCCATCAGCTCACGGCATGCCCGAAGCAGGTAGGGGTGTCCTTTGAGCCCACTGAGACGGCCCACACTGAGGATGTGCCACGGATCGGTCACCGTCGTCGGGGGAAGGAAATCATAGCGATCGATATCGACGCCGTACCGGACGAGGGTGGTGTTCGGACACCCGAACTCGTCGGCGAGGAGTCGTTGGTTGAAGTGCGAAATCGTCACCACGCCGCTCGCATCGCGTGCCTTCTCCGCGAGCATCGACGTGTTCGCGTAGAGGTCGTGGGCGTGGATCGTCGTGGACCATTCGATGTCCCGCAGCCTTGCGATGGCCATCGCGGCGACGGCACCATGCGTCGCAAAGTGCGCGTGCACAACATCGATGGGCTCGGCCTCGGCGAAACGGGCCAAGGAGGCTCCTTGCACCACAGCGATCAACGCCTTCACCAGAAAGGCCGGCGACGAACGATTGCCCCACGTGACCTGCCCGAACAACCTCGCCAGCACGAGCGGACGACGCACAATCCAATAGCCGAGGTCGCCGACGAGTCCGCCGCGCCGCTTCGGATAACGAACATCGGGAGCGATGCGCTCGGACTCGGGTTGCACCATGCCGGTATCGCGATGCAGGGCGTAGAGCGAGACTTCCTCGTTGCGGCGAAGAAGTTCATCGACCTCGCGGTAGATGAACGTCTCGGTGGTCTTGGGGAACCGCGTGACGAGATAGGCAACGCGCGGCGACTGGGGTGCTGACGAACTCACGACGCCTCCATTCGTAGCTGCCACGCCACGGCGTGATCCAACGGTACCCACAAACCAATCCATCGGCGCAACGGCACGGTTCTTGCGTGCTTCGCCATGGCGCGCCTCGGTTTCGGTAGGCGCCGGCGCGGCGACTATTGTCAGCGCTTCTGACAAAGGAGCTGCATGACGACTGCGCTTGGATACCACGAGGCCTGCGATCAGGTGTGCGGAACCGACTCGATGTTCGAGCTGGTCGACGCCGAGATACGCGGTCGCACGTACAAGGTGTTCAAACACGCTCCACCCAACGTCGGTGCGTTGTGCGCAATGTCTGCCGCCCGCGGCGACACCACCTTCCTCGTATACGAGGACGAAACGTACTCGTACGCCGATGTCGTCGACGGGGCCAACGCCGTCGCTGCCAGTCTCCAGAACACCTTCGGCGTACAAAAGGGCGACCGCGTCGCCATAGCGATGCGCAATTTCCCCGAGTGGATCACCTCGGTGCTCGGCGTGATGAGCATCGGGGCGGTCGCCACCACCCTCAACGCCTGGTGGGGCACCGACGAACTCGCCTACGGCATCTCCGACTCCGGAGCGAAGGTCGTCGTGGCCGACACCCGACGCATGGAAGCCATCCTGCCCAAGCGCGAAGAGTTGGGCGTCGAGATCATCGTCGCCCGCCACCGGGGTGACGCTCCGGACGGCGTCACCAAGTACGAGGACGCCGTCGCCGACGCCGGCGACCCATCTCCCGTCGATGTGGACGTCGACGACGACGCGATGATCATGTACACCTCCGGCACCACCGGCTTCCCGAAGGGTGCCGTAAACACCCATCGCTGCATCATCAGCGCGCTGATGGGCTACGCCGCCCGCGGTGAAGTCGAACGGGTTCGGGCGGTTTCGGCGATGGAAGCCGATGGCGTCGAGCCACCGGCTCCGTCGGGCAACCTGCCCGTGTTCATCCTCACCGTTCCGTTGTTCCACATCACCGGATTCCTGCCGGTCATGATGGGATCGTTCCTCGGTGGCGCCAAGCTCGTCATGATGTACAAGTGGGACCCCAAGCGAGCGCTCGAACTGATCGAGCGCGAAAAGGTCACCCAATTCGTCGGCGTACCGACCATGGTGCAGGACCTGCTCGAGGTGCCCGAGTTCGATCGGTTCGACACCTCCTCACTCAAGTCCATCGGTGGCGGCGGGGCTGCCGCAGCCCCCGAACTGGTGAAGCGGGTCGCCGACACGTTCAAGGGCGGCGCTCCGGGCATCGGCTACGGCATGACCGAAACCACGGCGTACGGCCCACAGAATGCGGGCAGTGACTACATCGACAAACCCAAGAGCGCCGGTCGGGCCATCCCGATGTTGCAGGTGGCCATCAAGGATCCTGCCGGCGACGACGTGCCCCAAGGCGAGCAGGGTGAGATCTGCTTTTACGGCCCCAACGTCATCCGGGCGTATTGGAACAAACCCGAGGCCACCGAAGAGGCCTTCATCGACGGCTGGCTGCGCAGCGGCGATCTCGGCCGCATCGACGAAGAAGGCTTCGTGTTCATCGAGGACCGAGCAAAGGACATGGTGATCCGAGCGGGCGAGAACATCGGTTGCATCGAAGTCGAGGCGGCCATTTCCGCCCACGAGGCCGTGTACGAGTGCACCGTGTTCGGCGTCCCCCACGAGCGCCTCGGCGAGGAGCTCGCCTGTTCCGTGTACCTCAAGGACGGCGCGTCGCTCACCGCGGAAGAGCTGCAAGCCTTTGTCGGCGAGCGTCTCGCGAAGTTCAAGGTGCCGTCGATCGTCATCTTCCGCCAAGCGATGTTGCCGCGATCGCCGCAAGGCAAGATCCTCAAGCGCGTCGTGCGCGACGAGGTCAGCGAACAGATGGCCAACAGCTGACATGGCTCCTTCTCCCGAAGCATTCGTCTCCGCCATCGACGCCGACGCGCAGGCGTTGCGGTCGGCCTGTCTCGCCGCACCCACGGCCCCGGTAACGACCTACCCCGAATGGGACAACACTGCCCTGCTCTCCCATATGGGCGATGTGTACAACTTCATGGCAGCACAGGTCGGCGCCGACGGGACCGAGATGGTGGCCGGTGCGCAACGCGAC
>CBESNZ010000242.1:0-5334 GCA_965531045.1 uncultured Acidimicrobiales bacterium | reverse complement strand
GCCGGCGCTGAGGTGGTCGAGCACCGCCATGTCCTCGGCCAGCTTGACCGGGTCGTACATGAGCAGCAGCAGCGCTCCGACGTTGATGGAAAGCGTGGTGGTTCTGGCGGCGGCGGCGCCGGCGAGAACCAACGGCGATGGCAAATAGCCGTCGGGCGAGGCGTGGTGTTCGGAGAACATCGCCATCATGGCGTTGTTGGCTTCGCCCCACTCGGCCATGTCGAGCGCCGCTCGATAGAGCTCTCCCATCGAAGCAGGTGACGCGGCGGCCCGCCGAAAGTCGAATCTGAGAATGAACATGGTGCCGATCCTGTGGGGTCGCGTCGGCGACCGCAAGCCCAGCCTCCCGCGAGGTTTCCCTTGACCGGTCGGGCTACAGCGTCCCGCCGTCGAGTGCCGCCAAGACCTCGACCGCCCGCTCGCGGACTGCCGGAAGGTCGCTGAGCCGTCGCAAACCGGCGAGCTGCTGGCCCATGCGGTGATTGCCCGAGAACGCATCGGCATTGCGCGCCAGGAAGTCCCAGTAGAGCGTGGTGAACGGGCAGGCGTCATCGCCAACCCGTTTCTTGGGGTTGTACCGGCAGCCTTTGCACGAGTCGCTCATCTTGTTGATGTAGGCCCCGCCCGACGCATAGGGCTTGGTCGCCATCATTCCGCCGTCGGCGTGCAGTGCCATGCCGATCACGTTGGGCAGCATGACCCACTCGGCACCGTCGACAAAGCTGGCCCACATCCATTGGGTCATCGCCTGCGGATCGACCCCGGCGGTCAAGGCCAGATTGCCGAGGACCATCAGGCGTTCGATGTGATGCGCGTAGCCGTGTTCATCCAGGTGGCGCATGGTGTTGGCGACACAGGCCATGTCGGTGGTGGCGTCGCCGACGAACGCCGGAGGCACCGGTCGGGTTGCCCGCAAACCGTTGGCGGTTCGGTAGTCGGGCATCCAGAGCCAGTACAGACCCCACACATATTCGCGCCAGCCGATGACCTGTCGGATGAAGCCCTCGACCGAGTTGATCGGTGCGTCACCCGAGCGATAGGCCGCTTCGGCGGCATCGGCGACCTCGTCAGGGTGCAATAGTCCGAGGTTCATCGACGACGACAACGCGGAGTGAGCCAACTTCCATTCGGCCGCGAGCATCGCATCCTCGTGGGGCCCGAACGGTCCGAGCCCGTCGGCCACGAACTCGTGCAAGCGGGTCAGTGCTTGCTGTCGCGTCGTCGGCCACGTGCCATCGGGCGGCTGGCCCCACACGTCGTAGCCCTCGATCGTTTCCAACACCTGCTCGTCGATGTTGTCGAGTTCGAACTTGGTGATGGTCGGCCAGCTTCGGCCGTCCTTCGGTGGCGGCTCGCGGTTGTCGTGATCGAAGTTCCATTGGCCCCCGGCGGGCGCCGCCTGCGTGTCGCCGGGTTCCATCAAGATGTCGAGCCGCGACCGCTGCCAGCGGTAGAAGTCCTCCATTTTGAAACGCTTGCGGGGCGAGGCCCAGTCGGCGAAGTCGTCGTAGTGGCACAGGAACTGCTCGTTACGGACGACCTCGATATCGAGGCGTTCGAGCATGGACGTGCCGTCCCAGCTCATCGGCTCCATCGCAAAGACCCGAGCGGGTGCGTGCTCCGACCGGTGCAAACGAAGACCCTCCTCCAGCGACGCGGCATTGCGCTCGTCGACCTCGAATCCCTCGGCCCGTAGCTCGGCCGCGAAGTGCGCCATCGAGGAAAGCACGACGTGCAGGCGTTGGCGATGCCATCGTTTCGAGGCCAACTTCGCACGGCTGGTGACGATCAGGACCCGGCAGTCGCCGGGCTCCCGATCGCGCAATGCCCCAAGGTGTCGGTGCAGCTGATCCCCGAGGATCCACACGGTGTCGGTCGGTCCGGTCATGTTCGCAGTATTGCTGCTGAAGGTTGTTGCGTCGTTCTCAGGGCCGGGGTTGGCCGTCGACGTTGGCGTCGTAGTCGATCTGCCACAGGTTGCGGCTCGTTTGCACCACCAGCATCAGCAGTGCCGCAACGTTCAGCGCGACGATGGCCGGGACACCCCAGCTGAAGATCTCGGTACCGACGAAGTACACAAACGTGTTGAGCGCGATGTAGCCAATGCGGATCTCGGTCGGACCGATGCCGTAGTAGGCGATTTGAAACTGGTTGGTGGCCGCGAACGAGAGGAACGAGACGGCCATCGTCGCGCAGGTGACGAGCAGCAGGATCAGGAACAAGAACTCCAACCACTTCGCCTGCACCAAGAACGAGTACGCGATCACGATCGAGCCGGCGAACACCAGATCGAGGAAGTGATCCATGAAGAACCCCCACTTCACCAGCCCTTGCCTGCGGTACTTTCCGAGCGAACCGTCGAACGAGTCGGTGAGCCATTGACCGAACACCATGACCGACATGGCGTGGAGGAATACCCGGTTGTCCTCGGCCAGCCATCCGAACACGATCATCCCTGTCGACCACAGGATCGTCACGTAGGTCAGGTGGTGGCTCAGGATCGGTTTCGGGATCTTGGGAATGCCCCAGTCGATGAACCGTCGCTCGAGCGGGCCGAGTAGCGACTGGCCCGTCTTCTTGTCGCCCGCAAAACCGTCGGTCATGGCATCAGGTTTCCACGTCGACTGCCATCACCTGTCGATACCGCACCGCCCGTGGTGTTGGCGGAGAGTGGTCAGGCGGCCTCTTGGGATCGTTGGCCGTGTTCGCTGAGCTCGGCCTCGATCGCTGCGACGAGCGCTGCGGCGACGACGGGATGTTCGCCGGCGGCGGTGCGGGCGATCTGGTGGACACACGGCATCCGCTCGAGGGCAGCGCCCCGCTCCCACTCGACGATGTCACCTTGAAGGAATCGCGAACCGAGCACGGCGACCCCGAGTCCGGCTTCTACCGCGGAGACGATCCCGATGGATGATGGCACCGAGATGGCGGCCGTGTACTCGATACCGTTGGCGGTCAACAGCGGCTCGCTCACCGGTCGATAGAAGCAATCCTTTCCGAAGGTGATGAGGGGCACGGTTCCACTGTCGAACCGGCACTCGCGATGGGTGATCCAGCGCAGCTCATCGGTCCACAGCACGACGTCGTCGGGTCGGAATCGCTCGTCGTTGACCTGGATCACGGCGACGTCGAGCCGACCGCGATCGAGCGCGAGGGTGAGCGCCTCGCTGCTGTCGACGACGAACTCGACCGTCGCACCCGGATGCATGAGACGAAACCGCCCGAGTGCTGCCGCGATGCGTGAGGCCCCAACCTCCTCGTTGGTCCCGAGCCGAACGGTTCCGGTGAGCTCGGAGCTTTGCAGGCGGCTGACGGCGCGGTCGTGGAGCTCGATGATGGCTCGGGCATCGTCGATGAGTGCTCGACCGTCGCGCGAAGCGCGCAGGTTTCGCCCTTCGCGGATGAGCAGGGCTCGGCCGACCCGGGCCTCGAGGCGCTTGATCTTCCAACTCACGGCGGACTGACTGACCTGGAGCTGCGTCGCCGCCTTGGTCATCGAGCCGTGGTCGAGCACGGCCAGGAAGGTGCGGAGGGATTCGACGTCGAGCTGCATGGCGCAAGCATGACGGATTGTCATGGAAAACACAAGAACGTGTCGCTTGCGTCATGGAAGGAGTGGGCGCACGGTAGGGACATGAACCACACGAATCGCTCCCACCGCATCGTCAGCGCTCCCGTTGTCCCGGGTTCCGCGACGTTGCGCGACGCCTTCGGCCCTGGCTATCAGGCGCCCGTGGTGTTCGATCAGCACGCCCGGATGGTGCTTGCCCCACCGACCACGTGGATCGACGTGGCGCTCCTGCGGGCATTCCACGTGATCAGCCGGGTTCGCGTCGTACCGCAGTCGCGCCCATCCCTGCTGCAGGGTGGTGTCGTGGCGCACGAGCTCGAGCCTTCGATGGTTGGGCGCCACGCCGCCTAATCCGGCGCCTAATCTGACGTCTAATCTGACGTCTAATCTGAATAGTGGCGATGCTTGGGGCAGACTGGAGGCTGTTCCGAGGGGGAGCCATGGGCACCAGTATCAAGATCGATCCGATCACCGCCACGCTGGGCGCGGAGGTGTCCGGCTTCGACATGGCACGCGTCGACGACTCGATGCGCGACGAACTGCGCAAGGCCTGGCTCGACTACAAGGTGCTGGTCATCCGAGATCAGCCGATCTCCATCGAACAGCACATCGCGTTCGGAGCGCTGTTCGGCGAGCTCGAGGTGCATCCATTCACCGAGGGCATCGATGGTTATCCCGAGATCGTCCTGCTCGAAGCGGGCGGAGACACCGGGAAGACGTTTGTCGCAGCCGGCTGGCACTCCGATGTGACCTGGCGGGCCGAGCCGAGCCTCGGTTCCATCCTTCGGGGCCGTGCGGTGCCCGAGGTAGGCGGTGACACGTGCTTCGCCGATGCCACCGCCGCCTACGAGCGGTTGAGCGACGAGTGGAAAGAACGCGTCGACGACAAGTTCGCCATCCATGATTATTCCCGCGTCTTTGCCAGCCGGGTGGCAGCGGAGGAGCGCGAAGAGGTGCAGGCGAAGTATCCGCCGCAGCGTCATCCCGTCATTCGGACGCATCCCGAAACCGGGGCTCGCGGTATTTACACCAATATCGGTTTCACTTCCCACATCGATGGTGTCGACGAAGCCGAGAGCGCCGAGATCCTCCGTCACCTCGAGCGGGCGATCATGAACCCCAGCGTGCAGATGCGGGTGCGGTGGCAACCCGACACCTTCGTGATGTGGGACAACCGCGCCGTGCAACACGCCGCCACCAACGATTTTCTCCCGGCGTACCGCCGCATGGAACGAGTGACGGTCATCGGCGATCGCCCCTACTAGGAACGACAAGGAGTGACATGCCCAAGTACCTGTTGGCCTATCACGGTGGCGGCGAGATGCCGTCGACTGCAGAAGAGCAAGAGCAGGAGCTCGCCGATTGGCTCGCCTGGTTCGGGAAGCTCGGCGGCGCGATTGTCGACGTCGGCAACCCGATGTCCGGCTCGGTGACCGTCGGTCCAGACGGCGCTGCGTCCGAAGGTGGTGGCGCCAACCCGGTGACCGGCTACAGCCTGATCACGGCCGCCGACCGCGACGCCGCCGTCGAAATGGTGCAGGGCTGCCCGGTTCTCGCAAGCGGCGGGTCGGTGGAGGTGGCCGAAACCATCGCCATGACGCCCGAAGAGGTTTGATGGTCGCGCCATATCGAAATCCCACCCACGTCCGAAGCGCTGGTTAAACGGCGGCGATCGTGGTGCGGTGTAGCAGGCGGTCATACCCGTCGTACCCGCCGGTCGCTTTGTGCAACACCGACCGGTTGTCCCACATGACCAACATGTT
>CBESNZ010000241.1:0-5348 GCA_965531045.1 uncultured Acidimicrobiales bacterium | reverse complement strand
CGACGGCTTGCCCGTACGTGTCGGCCACCACGGCGGCAATCGGCTCGCCGACGAATCGCACCTTGCCGGTTGCGAGGATCGGACGAATCGCCACGTCGGGGACCGGACCCCACGACGGCAGAGGTGCGACGTCGATGTCGGTCGCGGTGAACACCCCGAGCACGCCCGGCATGGTGGTGGCGTCGGTTGCGTCGACGGACAGCAGGTGCGCATGAGCCATCGTGGAGCGCACGAAGACCACATGGGCAGCGTTGTCGAGGGCTGGATGGTCGATGTCGCCCACAAACGTGGCTGCGCCCGTGAGGAAGCGCGGATCTTCGATGCGGGCGACAGGGTTACCGAGGATGCTCATCGCCGGAGACGCTAGCGGATGATCGGTCGGGCCTTTTGACTCAGGTTGACGGCATGTGGAGCGCGATACAGCTGGTTGTATGGACGATCAACCAGCATCGGTTCTGGATCGTGGTGGGGAGTCGTCGGACAGCGGCACGTCCACCACGGTCGAGTCCGACGACGCGATGCCATCGGTCGGCCGGACCGATCCGGCGGGTCCGCAGGCCGTGCTTTCCTACGTCATGCGCCGAGTTGGGCTACTTGTTGTCGTCGCGCTCATTGCCGCGGCGGCCGCGTACCTGATCAGCAGCGCACGCGAACCGAGGTTCAGTGCGACCGCCAAGATCGCCTTTGTCGAGGACACCCGGTTCGACTACGTCGACGCCGAACGCGACCGATTGATCGGGTTCGCCGAATCTGTCGATGGTCGGGAGATCACCGCTCGGGATGGCATTGTCAGTGTCGACTTCGAGCGTCCGAGCCTCGAGACGTTCTTCGATGTCGAGGTGCACGCACGCTCAGCCGAGTTGGCGGCGGTTGTCGCGAATGACCTCGCCGACGTCATTGTCGCCGGTGATCTTGCGCTGCGAGTCGAACCCATCGATCGAGAGGCCGAGGCGCTCGCTGACCGCAACCTCATCCTCGATGCGCAGATCGCCGAGCTCGACGAATCAATTGCGACCAGCACGCAGGCGGAGGCATTTGCCGAGTCGGTTCGCTTTTCGTCCGACCCGGCAACCCTGGCTTCGCTCACCATCGAACTGCGTGAATCGCAGGACGCTCGCAATGTGGCGATTCGTGAGAAGAACCAGTTGCAGGAGCTGCGAGGTGAGTCGGTGGTTCGGATCGCCGAGCTCGAGGCGGAGCGGACCGGCGTGGTGGCATCGACCCGCATCGTGCGTCCCGCGCTCGAATCCAGCTCGCCCGAGGGGCCGTCCGCCTCCTTGGTCGCCGTTCTCGCTGCGCTTGGTGTGTTTGTCATCGGCGCGACCGGGCTGTGCCTGGCAGCTCCGTACAGCGCTCGATCCGATCAGTAGCTCATGGGTGCCATGTTGAAATCGCCGAATCGGCTCTGGGCAACGGTGATCCTGTGCATATCCGTGCTCGCCGCGGTGGGTGTGTATTTCGGTACGTCACGAGCCTCGGAGACCTTTGAGGCTCGTGCATCGGTGGCGATCGCGACGCCACTCAGCGTCGACGATCTGGCGGACGCTCGACTGCGCCTGGTGTCGACGGTGCCCGACGGCCAGCTGCAGGCGTTGGCCGAAGAATCCGGCGCCGCAGGCCTTCGTATCGAGGTTCCAGAGATCGGCTCCCAGATCGTCGTCGTCGGCGTCGCATCCAACCCGGGCGATGCGGTGGCTGCGGCCGATGCCGGGGCCGCCCTCGTGACCGACACTGCGAATACGGAATCGCCGGCTTTGGAAGGCGAACTCGTCCCCCTTTCGGCCGCAGAATCGGCACTGGATACGGAACGCACGTCGCTCGGAGAAGAAGTCCTGATCGCGATCGAACGCGAATCCGTCGCGGTCGTCGCGGCGCAGCAAGCGGTGGGCGAAGAGCGGGAAGAACTCGACGCGGCGATCGACGAGGCAATCGAAGATCGGATCGCGCTCGTGCGGCGCCGCGACGAAGTGGTCGATAGCCAGAATGTGTTCGTGCGCGATCGGCACGCCCTCGCGATCGAGGTGGCTACTCGCCCGAACACCGCTTTTGTTGTTCCCGCAAGAACGCCGACGTCCTCAGAAGGTATCCAACCGCTTACCGCTGCCTCGTTCGCGCTCTTCGCCGTGCTGGCGATCGGGCTGGTCGGTCGATGGTCCCTCGGAACGGTCGGGCCCACGCCGTGACTTCGAAGACGGCCTCGGAGCCGACCACCGCCACCGCGGAGGAACTCGACGATCGAACCGAATCGCGCCATCGACTTCGGTTGCTGGATGCGACGTTGGTCGGTGGATTGCTGATGGCTGTTGCGCTGGCTTCGATCGACTTCCGCGTCTTCGGCATCGGCGACACGATCGAGACGGACCCGCGGATCGTCGTCCTGCAGCGCTTGAGTGTGTACGGCCCCGTCGCCCTTGGTCTGCTGGCCGGGGTGCCGGTACTCGGTTCGTTACTCCGTCGGCCGATGAACGTGTGGTCGCTCTTCGTCGGCTGGACCGTTCTTGCGGCGCTGTTCACGGCCGATCCGGTGAACGAGGTAGAGCGAACCCTCTGGTTCGCGGCGTTCGTCGTCCTGGGTGCCATGGTCGTCGTGCGGCTCGGCTGGCCGAGCACATTGCTCGTCCTGTCGGTGTTCGGCGTCGGCTTCGTCGGCGTTGGACTCATCGCCGACTTCGCCGGTCGCGTTCCGGCTACCCCGGAGAATGCCTTCGACGGAGGCCTCTTCGGCTTCGACCGAATTCGTGGGCTGGCCTACCAACCAAATGCCTTGGGGCGCGCAAGCGCAGCCCTCGTCGTCGCTTGTCTCGCCTTGTTCCAACTCGATGGCCGGCGATGGGTTCGGGTCGGCGCGGTCTCGGCGGTTGGCATCGGGTTGTTCGGCACCATCGTCAGTCAATCGAGATTCTCGATTCTCAGCGTGCTGGTCGCCGCCTCGATCGTGTTGGGTCGCCGGTGGCGATGGGCCAGAGTGGCGAGCGGTGTGGGCTTCCTCGTCGGTCTTGTCGGGCTTGTTGTCCTCGTGGGCTCGGGTGCCGGCGCAGAAGCGACGCGGTCGGGAGACGTCAGCGAATTCTCCACGTTGTTCGGTCGGACCGAGGTCTGGCACGAGGCTGCGGAGGTGATCGTCGAAAACCCGCAAACAGGATTGGGCATCGAAGCGGTCTCTGCGCACTACGCGTCGTGGTTCGATGCGGGCTATGCGGGTTGGAATCCGACCAACACGCACAACATCGTGCTGCAGGCAGCAGCATCCCATGGCTTGATCGGTGCGGCGTTGCTGCTCACGACGTTCGGCGTGGGGATTGGTCTTGCCTGGCGGTCCGGGCGTATCGGTGCCGCCGAGTTACTCGTGATGCTGGCCGTGCAAGGTGTCGCCGAGGCGATCCTCATCGGCAATCCGTCGTTTTCCACCGCGGTGATGACCGCCGCGTTGTGCATTGCCGCCGACCCCGTGAGGGCATCCTCGTCGTAACGATGGCGCGCGGAATGTGCCTCGCCCGGTCGGTCGGCACGGGTACGCTGCGCGGATGCGACTTTCGCGAGTTTTTCTGCCCACCCTGCGCGATGCACCGGCCGATGCCGAGGCGGTAAGCCACAAGCTGTTGGTGCGCGGTGGCTTCATCCGTCAACTGCAGTCCGGCCACTACACGCTGTTGCCGTTCGGTTTCCGGGTGCACGAGAAGGTCAAGTCCGTCATTCGCCACGAGATCAACGGCATCGGTGGCCAGGAGATGTCGTTCCCGGTGATGCATCCGGCGTCGCTGTGGGAAACCTCCGGCCGCTGGTCGAAGATCGGCGACGAGATGTTTCGGTTGGTCGATCGACGCGGCGCCGACCAGGCCTTGGCGATGACCCACGAGGAGGCGTTCGCCTCGGTCTTCTCCGAGCTCAACTCGTACAAGCAACTGCCGCAGCTCTGGTATCAGTTTCAAACCAAGCTGCGCGACGAACCCCGCTCCAAGGGTGGGCTTCTGCGAGTGCGCGAGTTCGTGATGAAGGATTCCTACAGCTTCGATCTCGACGAGGCCGGACTCGACGCGCAGTTCGATGCGCACCACGCCGCGTACCTTCGCATCTTCCGCCGTCTCGGACTCGATCCCGTGCCGGTAGAAGCGTCGTCGGGCGCGATGGGCGGCAGTGACAGCGTGGAGTTCATGCAGACCTCGCCGGCCGGTGAAGACGACATCGTGCGCTGCGACGGTTGTGGCTATGCCGCGAACATGGAGCGCGCGACATCGGCGCTACCCGATATCGCCAACACCGGCGAACTCGAGTCGGTCGAGAAGTTCCCGACGCCGGGCGTTCGCACCATCGCCGCGCTCGAGGAAGTCGACGGAGGAACCGCGGCCAACAATCAGATCAAGACCTTGGTGTTCATGCTCGATGACGAGCTGACCTTGGTCTTGATGCGCGGCGATCACACCTTGGTGGAGCAGAAGCTGATCGATCTCACCGGCGCGGCCGCCCTGGCCCCGGCGCAGGCCGAGAGCATCAAGGCCGCACTCGGCGCCAGTCCGGGCTCACTCGGAGCGGTCGGGGTGTCCGACCTCCGGATCATCGCCGACCACGCCTTGTCGGGTCGGGCCGGCATGACCACCGGCGCCAATGACGACGACTGGCACTATCGGGGCGTCGACGTGGCGCGCGATATCGACGTGGGCGAGTGGGCCGACCTGCGCGGCGTCAACGCCGGAGAGTCGTGTGCGAAGTGCGGCCACGAACTGCGGGTCGAGCGGGCCATCGAGATCGGGCACATCTTCAAGCTGGGACGCCTGTACACCGAGGCGTTCGACATCACCGTGCTCGACCAGAACGGCAAGACCCAACGGCCGATCATGGGCAGCTACGGCATCGGCGTCGGGCGCGGCATGGCGGCCGCGGTCGAAGCGAACCACGACGACAACGGCATCATCTGGCCGGTGTCGATCGCTCCGTTCGAGGCCATCATCACGGTGGTCAAGGTCAACGACGAGGCATCGATGCAGATCGCCGAAGCGCTCTACGCCGAACTGTCGGCTGCGGGCATCGATGTGGCGCTCGACGACCGCGATCAGCGCGCGGGCGTGAAGTTCAAGGACGCCGAGCTCACCGGTATCCCGTTTCGGATCACCATTGGGCCAAAGGGGCTGGAAGCGGGCGACCTCGAGGTGACCGAGCGGGCAACGGGAGAACGCCGTGACATCGCGATCGACGCCACCGGGGCAGAAATCGTGCGCCTCGTCGAGGGCGCCCGGGCAGCACTCCTCGCATGAGCGCATTGCCCGCTCCGGCAATCGAACCACTCCGCGACCGGCGCGAAAGCGTCGAGTTGAGCCGACTGTTGTTCGGTGACCTCGAAGGGGCGACCTACG
>CBESNZ010000240.1:0-5361 GCA_965531045.1 uncultured Acidimicrobiales bacterium | reverse complement strand
GACGTCGCGGCCGAGGCGGGCGTCGACGACATCCACCTCATCGCCGCCCTCGCCCTGCATCGCCGCATGACCGAGGACGAACTTCGCCATTGCGTCGGCGATCGGGTGTACGACGCGTTCGCCCCGCATGGCGCCCTGTACAACCACGACGCCGAAGACCCCGACGGCATGCTCATCCTCGGCGAAACGCCACATGGCGAAGAAGTCCAGATGAACAAGCGGGCCGCCGAGAGCGACCTCATCGTGTACGTCAACATCAACCTGGTGTCGATGGACGGCGGCTGGAAATCGACCGCCACCGGCCTGTCGGGCTACCAAGGCCTGCGCCATCACCACAACGTCGAGACCATGCGCAAGTCGAAGTCGTTCATGGATCGCCACAATTCCGAGTTGCACCACAGCAACTGGCGGATGGGCAAGGTCATCAAGGATGCCGGCGTCAACATCTTCCAGATCGAAACGACGGTCAACAACAACTCGTTCGGACTCGATGGGCCCATGGCGGTGCTGCAAAAGCGCGAGTGGGAGTGGAATGCCCGCGATCGGGCCACGTTCATGGGCATGCAGGCCGGCCTCAAGCGCATGCCGGCATCGGTCAAGCGAGCGGCGTTCAACAGCTGGGAAGCCCCGTACGAGCTCACCTCGGTCCAGGCCGGCGAGGTCGAAGCCGTGCACGAGGTCACCACCGCCAACACCTTCGCGCAGCACCTGGTGCCGGTCGAAGGCCAGACCGACATTCTCACCATGGGCCTTCCGTACATCTGCCCGTACAACGTGAACTCCGTGATGAATCCGATCCTGGTGATGTGCCTGGGGCTCGGCTACTTCTTCAACATGTACCGAGGCAAGCCGTTGGTGCGCGAGGGGGGCGTGCTCATCATGAGCCACCCGACCCCGTGGGAATTTCACCCGGTGCACCACCCGAGCTACATCGATTTCTTCGAGGAGGTCCTGGCCGACACCACCGATCCGATCGAGATCGAGAAGAAGTACGAGAAGCGCTACGCCGAAGACGAGTGGTACCGCCACCTGTACCGCACATCGCACGCCTACCACGGCGTGCACCCCATGTACATGTGGTACTGGGGCTCACATGCACTGCAACACCTCGGGCGCGTCATCATCGTCGGCGGGGATCGTCGAGCGGTCGCCCGTCTCGGTTTTCAGGCCGCCACCACGCTGCAGGATGCACTCGAGATGGCAACCGATGTCGTCGGCCCGCAGCCGACCATCACGCACTATCACAATCCACCGATTCTGATGGCCGACGTGACGTGAGCAAGCTGCGTTTCCTGCTGCGAAAACCATCGACGCCCGACGGGATCGTGCCGGCTCCGCTGCGCCGCCGAACGGGCGCGAGTTTCGACACCGATTGGGCGCGACGACCGTCGGCGCGAGCCGCCCGCAAGGTGCTGGTCAACGGCGTGATGGGCCCGATGGTGGCCGGACTGGCCACGCCCTCGGTCCGCGGCCTCGACCGACTCGATGATCTCGAGGGCCCCGTGGTATTCGCTGCGAACCACCACAGCCACCTCGACACCCCCCTGCTGCTGCGCACCATTCCCAATCGGTTCAGTGACCGGCTGGTCGTCGGCGCCGCCGCCGACTACTTCTTCGGCAACGTGGTCTCGGGAGCCATGGCCGCACTCGCGTTGGGCGCGTTCCCGGTCGAGCGCACCAAGGTCGGTCGCAGATCTGCCGACACCGCCGCCGAACTCATCGACGATGGCTACAGCCTGCTGCTCTTCCCCGAAGGGGGACGAAGCCCGGATGGGTGGGGACAGGACTTCCGGGGTGGTGCGGCCTATCTGGCCTTGCGATGCGGCGTCCCAATCGTCCCGATACACATCGAAGGCACCGGTCGGATTCTGCCCAAGGGCCGAAGCCTGCCGCGCTCGGCAACCACCACCGTCACGTTCGGAACACCGCTTTCTCCGAACGACGACGAACGCTCGCAAGCCCTCACCACCCGGCTGGAAGCTGCGGTCGCCACCCTGGCCGACGAAGTCACCAACGACTGGTACACCGCAAAGCGTCGAGCTCACGACGGAACCACGCCGCCGCTGCGAGGACCACAGACCGGCGCATGGCGCCGCATCTGGGCGCTCGATGCCGACCGCCCCGGACGATCACGTCCCAGCTGGCCCCGCCGTTCGTAGGGACCGTCGAAGGGGCAACCGTTACGCGACGTTGAACGGCACGTACACGGCGTCGGATTTGTTGCCCGCCGCGTCTTTCGTCACCACCCGCAGCTGATAGCTGCCGGGTTCGAGCGTTCGCGTCAGATTCCATGCCGTCGACGAGGCATCGGCGGTGAACACCACATCCGGCAGCGCGACGAACCGTCCCCACGATCCATCGGCCTGAAGAAACTCGCGGGTCTCGACGTCGCGGACGGTGACCACGACCTTGTCGATGCCCACGTCATCGGCGGCCATGCCCGACATGATCACCGGCGCAATGCCGAAGAGTTGGGCGTTGTTCGACGGCGTATTTACGGCCACGGTCGGAGCCTCCGAGTCGACATTGGTCGCCACGGTGAACTGGCGGCTGATCAGCGGGTGCCGGTTGCCAGCGACGTCGAAGCCTCGGATTTTCAGGGCGTAGTTCCCATCCGCGAGAACCGCGGAGGTATCCCAAATCACGGTAGGCGTACCGATGCCGTCGATCGTGAGCGCGAGCGGCTCCCATGCTCCCCAGGTGCCGTCGTTTCGCAGCCACTGGCTCGTGTCACGGTCTCGGAGCGACACGACGACCTGTCCGACGGCCACATCGTCCGACGTGTGGCCCGAAAGCCGCACCGCTGGATCGGTGAGGACCTGGTCCGACGGTGAGATCCGGTCGGTGACCGGGGCTTGCACATCGGGTTCGGCGCCCAGGTCGAAGAACGCCATTCGGCCCGTGTTCACGCCACCGACGACCGATCCGTCGTGGCCGAGAACCAGTCCCCGATCGATCGCCTCGAGCGTCCGGACACCGTTGAACGAGTTCGATCCGGGATTCCACGCGAGGGCGAGCCCGGTCGACGGGTCGAGCGCCGCGATCTGGTTTCGTTCGACGGTTTGGGGCCGCCACTGCCCCGCTCCGCTCGCCTCGCAGCTGTACTGGTTGCCGTTCGCTCCGGGAACATAGAGCGGTGCTGCCACCGACCCCGGCCCCTCGGTCCAGCAGAAATGCCCACCGACGTACACCGCTGTTTCGGTGATTGCGACGGCGTAGACCGAGTCGAACATCTGGGTGACCCACAGCGGGGCGACGTCGGTGTCGTCGAGGTCGGTCAGCGGAAAGGCGACCGCCGTATCGTGATGAGGAGCGAAGTTGCCGACTTGACTGACGAGAACGAAGTAACTGCCATCGGGAGACATCTCGCCGTCGACGGTCCCGACGAAGCGGTCGGCGGGCCAGAAGTTGGTGTTCCATGGTCGCAGCGTCGGTGAGGAAGCGGTGAGGTCGATCAGCGCCGCGCCCCAACGCCGTTCTCCGGCGATCGTGTCGCCGCGGTGCATGACCAAGAGCGATGAGCCGTCGGGGGTCACGTCGAGTTCGGTCACGAGCGCTCCCTTCCCCCGATAGACGAAGCCGTCTTCGCGACCGCCAACGCCGCGATCGCCTTCGACCGGCAGGTCGAGATCGGCGACTGCGCCGGTGCGAGGATCGAGCTCGGCCAGTCGACCACGGGCGACGCCCCGGATGGTTGTGAAGTTGCCGCCGACAAACAGGCGGCCGCTCGCGAACTCGATGTCGCGCACGACGTTGTTGGCATTGGCGCGGAAGTCGGTATCGATTCCCATGCGGTCGAAATCCCACTTCACCAGCTTCGAGCTGTCCTGCTCGTCGACCGTGTTGAACTTGCCACCCAGGTACACGCTGTTGCCGGCGCCGGGTTCAATCGCCTGCACCCGTCCGTCCACCTCCGGGCGGAACGACGTGTCGAAGGCTCCCGAGTCGACAAAGAATGCGGCCACGTTCGGTTGATTGATGACCGAGCCGCTACTCGTGCGAATCGACGTGAAATCTCCGCCGACGACGATGCGTGACCCGACCTGGTCCACAGCAAAGACCTGGCCGTCCAGAATTTGGGGAAAGTCGCTCCGCACCGTTTCGGGCACGACGTCACCGTGCAGTACGGCCGGTGCGGCAGTCACGGGATCGCGCTTCCACGCCGCAACACCGGCGACACTCGCGGTCACCAGTAACAGCGCGACCAGCGCGACGACGCCGGTGCGAGACGAGGGGGACCGTTCCAAATTCGGTTGGGTCGCTGGGGTCGGTGAGGTGGACATCAACGTTCCTTCATGTGCACGCGGCGCGTGCATCGGTGTCGGTGGCTACGACTTCGGCATCGACCGTGGTCGCGAAATCGAGGCCTCGTTTCCCCAAGGCGTCGAACATGAAGTCGACAATGCATTGGGCTTCTTCGAGCGTGAACTGGCTGCCGAGTATGAGATCGTCCAACGCTGCATGGCGCAGGTCGCTCTCCTCTTCGGTGAGGTAACCGCCGTTCTTCCCAACGCGATCGGCCTGATCGGCGACGTCGTCGACCGACATGGCCTCGATGTCGTTGTTGAGATCTTGTTCTTGGAGTTCGCCGAACCCGACCCGTTCGGTCACCGAGATGCTGCCGGCACCGCGCAGCCGACACGCCGTTGTGGCTTCGAACATCGCCTCGAGCCGCGCGGGGGTCAGTTCGGCATCGACGGCGAGGGCGTCGGGACCCAACGCCTCGATCATTGCGGCATCAAAACACGCCGCCTGTTCCTCCGGCAGCCCACTCGAAATCGAGTCCGCCGGCGCGCCACTGCACGCAGCGACTAGGGCAACGGGCGCCGCGAAGAGCGCAAGTCTCGACCACATGGGATTCCATCGGCGGAATTCCGGGGTTTATGAGGCCGTCCCGACGTCGTGCCGGGCCTCTCGCCTAGGCCGTATCGACCAACCGAACGCCGCTTGGCGCCATCGAAGCTGCGACGTGCGGCAAGTCGACCACGAACTCGGTCAGGTGGCCCGGGAACACGTGGTCGCTCACCAGCACCGGCTTCCCGTCGGTGTCATTGGTGATGCGATGACAGAGCAGGACCGGTGAACCCTCGGGTATGCCCAGCAACTTTGCGTCCTCAGGGCTCGCCGCCTGGGCGCCGATGGTTTGCGTGGCGCCGCCGAGGGGGATCTCGAGCAACTCGTAAAACGGTGATGCCTCGACCGCGGAGCGCGACAGGTGGGCGCCGAGTTGTTCGGGACACCACACGGTGACGCGCGCAAAGGGTTGTCCATCGGCGAGGTTCAGCCGACGCACTTCGAGCACCGTTTCGGTGCCGAGCGTGGCCTTCACGGCATCTGGAGCCTCGACGAAGGCGAACCCGA
>CBESNZ010000239.1:0-5384 GCA_965531045.1 uncultured Acidimicrobiales bacterium | reverse complement strand
AATCGTGGGTCGTCGAAGACCATGGCGCCGAGCTCGGTCGATACGAGGATCAGCACGTGCGCTTGTCGGTGTCGTGGAAGGCCACCGCCCACGATGGCAATACCACCGCAACCACGGTCGACGACGTGTTCGATCGAATGCAGACCGCCTTCGGCACCGCTCTCGTCGCGGGCGACCCCGACGAGTTGTTCGACGAACCGTCACGCGTGCAGCTGATGCGTCGGTGGCCGGGCTTCGTGCCCGTGTAACGACCCCTAGCCGAAGAGGCTCCGATTCTCTTCCGCCTCTTCGAGGAGCTGTTCGGCGTCGGCGGGAAGCAGGTACCCACCGTCAACCGCGACCGCAGTCGCCTCGGTGAACGCCTCGACGTAGGCGTCGGCCGAGCCGTACAGCGTCGCCAGGGTTGCGGCATCGATGTCCGTCGTTTGCCCGAACAGATTGCAGATATCGAACCCCTCGGTGGTCGTCGACACCGTGTCGTAGGGATCCCCGGAGTAGACCGCAACCGGCACGTCGACCAGCGGGTTACGCACCCCGCCGAGCGCAATACCGAGCTCGTCCCGGTCGATCGCAACGTCGCCATCGCCGACGATGGCGAGACGCTCCGCCGTCGGCGGGAGGTCGCCGTCGCTCGCCCACGCGACGAGATGATGCAGCGCTGCGGACACCGCCTCGTGGTGTGGGCCGGCGTTGATGGGACGGTCGCAGCCGATGAACGAACCCTGGTTGGGGTCGCGCGGGCCGCCGAAAATGGCGCGGAACGTGTGGGCATCGGCGTGCGCCGTACCGGCCACTTCCCAGGTGCGAATCAGGTCGGTGTCGGGTTGTCGGGCGAGCGAATAACCGAGGAGCGTGAGGTCGGTTTCGGATTCGACGATAAAGACCGGCACGTCGAGGTCGTCGCGAATCATCACGCCGTCGTCGACAAAGGAGGTGTCGTCACCGAACGATCCACCGATCGGCACCGCGCCTGCACCGCGGCTGTGCACCAGGTAGGCGTCGAACGCCGATTCTTCGGCCGCAAAGTGTATGGCGTTGACATAGGTGGTGAGGAACCCTGCGGATTGTGACTCGCCGGCGGCGATGACGATGGTCGGCTCGAGACCGCCGAGCAGCTCCGGCGAGTGCTTGACCGCGGCACCCACCAGCCGGAAGATGTCGAACGCGTACGCATCGCCGGGGTGGGCGAGCGAGCCGTAGCGCTCGGGGTCGTTGTTGATCAGGCCGCCACCGTCGGTGTCGACCGGCTCGGCGCCGACCTCGGAAGCCGATTCGTCATCGACTTCGACCGACAACAGGCTCTCGCCACCGATGACTCCCAGCGCTTGCGCGCTGACGGCGACATAGGCGTGGCCCGCACGGGCGATCTCCTCGGACAAGTAGGCCCAGTCGGGAGCCGCCTCGACGGCGCTGACGTTGAGCCACTCGACGACGACCACGCCACTGAATCGCTCGGTGGGCGGCCGGCGGACGATGACGCGGGTCTTGAATTGCTGGAGACCGGCGGGTTCTACAGACCACTTGCCATCTCCGTCCAAGGAGCCCCCCGCCGTTCCGAAGCTCGTTGCCTCTCCCTCGACGAAGAACTCCTCCTCGGTATAGCCGTCAGGGACGGCGAGCGCTGGCTGCGGTTGGATGATCGGGTTCGCCGACTCGATCGGCCCGGTCACCGTCGACTCGTCGCTGAGCGGCGGATGGAAGGACTCGGTCGCAGGCGGCGCATCGGTGGTGGCCGGGACCACAGTCGTCGCGTCGGACGCGCCGACGCTCGTCGAGGTGGACAGCAACGCGGTGGTCGACGACCCGGCCTCACCACCGGACGAGCACGCCGCCGCCAGCAGCAGCGCAGCTATTGCGACGCCAATGATCCTGCGTCGGCTCGCCGACCTCATGTTCCAAACCACCGGTTCCCTCGACATCTGATCCCCATCGTCCTCGACTGCCAGTCCGGCACGTGGGCGAGACCATAGAGGACCGGTGGGCCGGATCAGAAAGCGCTGGCGACAATGGCGATGACAACGATCACTGCGATGGTGATGAGCATGCCGAACTGGCTCCACAGACCGATGTCGGGCAGGTCCTCGCCGTAGTGTGCCTCAAGCTGCGCCCGCGGCACTTCGACATCGCCGCTGCGGCTGTCACCGATGACGAACCACTTCTTTTTGTAGGCGAGCTTGAAGATGAACATCAGCGAGAGATAGCTGTATGCGCACACCAGCGTGTTGCCGTCGCCGAGGGCCCATCGTTGGTTGGTGTTGCCCCATCCGTAGAACATGATCGTCGTCTCCTGCTGTCGCGCCGCCGGTAGTTCCGGTCTGGTGTTTTGCGTTGGGACGTAGAGATTCGGGGCCTGGTTCGCAGAAACTTGGCGACGGTGCGGTCGGCCGAATCCTGGCGGGGGCAGCAGGGGTAAGAGAAGGTAAGAGCCTTTCGAGGCTTTTTCGAGCGCGGCTCCCAGACTGTTGGGCGATGAAACGAGATACTCCACCCCTCCAGGACTCACCGCTCGCCCGGTTCGAGGCATCCCGTCGAGCGTTCATCCGCCGCGGCGCCGGGGCCGTCCTGTTCTTGCCGGCCGCGCTCGCAGCTTGCGGTAACAGCGATGAAGCGGTTTTTGCATCCGTCGAAGGCTCAGGTTCGAGCGTCGGCCAAGCCCCAGAGTCGACCACCAATGCGCCCTCGGAAACGAACGGGACAACCGCCGCACCGGCAACGGACACAGCCACAACGGAAAGAGCAACAACTGACACCGCCACAACGATCGGCAACTCGGGCACCCCGCTCGCGGTTGCCTTCACGTACACGATGGCGGCCGGCGGCAAGCAGCTGAACCCGTACGTTGCCGTCTGGGTGGAAGACACCAACGGTGTGATGCTGCGAACGCTCGGCCTCTACTACCACCAATCATCCAAGGGCACTCGATGGCTCGACGACCTGCGCGACTGGTGGCGGGTCGACCAAGATCGGATCGCTTCGGGCGGGAACGACATCGCGCAGGTCATCTCGTCGGCCACGCGCTCGCCGGGCGAGTACTCCTTGGTGTGGGACGGCTTGGACGACAACGGCGCGCCGGTGAGCGCCGACGATGTGGTGATCTGTATCGAATCCGCCCGCGAGCGTGGGTCGTACAGCCTCATCTGCGAGCCCATCACCCGCAGCGCCGTCACCGGTGCCGTGACACTTCCCGACAATGAGGAACTCTCGAATGCCACCATCGCCGTCGCCTGAGGCAGCTGTCGCTGACGCGCCCGCGCCGGACGAGGCCGATCCCGACCTGAACGGCTCGAGGGTCGTCGGTCAAGGCCCCCCAGCGCCGACTCGGTGGAAGCGCACCACGCACAAGTGGAGCCGATGGCTACACGTCTATACGTCGATGATCAGTTTGTTGTTGGTGCTGTTCTTCGGGATCACCGGCATCACGCTGAACCACCCCGACTGGACCTTCGGGGCCGACCCCGTCCGCACCACGACCACCGGCCAACTCCCCGACGAGGCGATCGTCGACGGGAACGTCGAGTTCCTCGTGGTTTCGGAGTTTCTCCGCAATACCGCGGACGTGAAAGGCGAGGTGAAGGCGTTTGCCGACGACGGCGGAGAAGGCACGATCAGTTTCAAGAACCCCGGCTACAGCGCCGACGTGTTCTTCGACACCGAGACCGGCGAGTACGAGCTCCTCGAGGTACAGCAGGGTTGGCTCAACGTACTCAACGAGCTCCACAAGGGTCGCGACGGCGACAGCAATTGGCGATGGATCATCGACGTGTCGGGCGGATTGCTGGTCCTGATCTCGGTCACCGGACTCGGCATTCAGTTCTTCCTTCGGAAACGACGTCGCTCAGCGCTGTCGTTGGCTGCGGCCGGCACGGTCATCACCATCATCTTGATCCTGCTCGCGCTCAACTGACAGACCGTTCGAGCCGGACCCACGGCGGGTTGGTGTGGACCCCGCCGGTGGCGTCGACCACCATCGCGGCCACCCCGTGGCGCTCGGCGATCGCGAAGCCGCGCTCTGGCGACGTCACCGCAAGGGCGGTGGCCAGCACGTCGGCCGTCGCGGCATCGTTCGCGACGACGCTGGCGCTGAGCACCGCTGTCGGAGCGACGCCGGTCGACGGGTCCCGCAGGTGCGGACCGCGTCGAGCTGGACCGCTGGTCGCGACCGCCGCGTCGCAGAGCTCGATGGTGCACTTTGGCGCGACGTTGTCGTATGGCTGGGCTGGGTCCTCGATGCCGACGCGAACGGATCGGTTGCCGCGGTGGAGCACGTCACCACCGGCATCGATGATCAGTTCGGTCGTGCGGGTCGCGGTCGCAGCGGCGCGATCGACGATCCAACCTTTGGCGATGGCGTTCAGATCGACCGACCCGCAATCGCCCCGAAAGACGACGCGCTCTCCGCAGATGGACCAGGGCAGCTCATCGTGGCCGGGGGCGGGATCGAAAAGGTGATCCGTACCCTGCCACCACCGCTCGGCGAGCGCGAGCAACGTGAGCAGTTCGACGTCATCGGTCCCGCCTGTGGCGCGTAGTCGCGAGATGGCGGTCGTCGCCTCGTGGATGTTGAAGACGCCGCTGAGCCGCCGCATCTCATCGAATACCCTGGTGCTCACCCGTCGGGGCGAGCGAAATCGACCGGTTCCGATCGACAACCGAACGACGGTTCCCAGCAGCGAATGCTCGACTGCTTCGTGCATGGTTGCTAGCAGTCGGGGTTGTGGCCCAGCAGGCAAAGACCCAACTCCATGACGCCGCCAACGCACGGATCGATCAGGCGGTAGTAGATGCGGTTGCCGTCGCGACGGGTTGCAACGATTCGTTGGTCGGCCATGCGTTGCAGGTGATTCGACACCGTCTGCGTGCTGGCACCGATCTCGTCGGCGATGTCGCCAACGGCGCACTCGCCGGCACGAGAAATGGCGTGGAGGATTCGCAGCCGAGTGTCGTTGGCCAGCACGCGGAACAGCGCCGCGAGCTCGTCTACCTCGGGCTCGCCGATAAGCGGACGCTCGGCAAGCGCCGGCGGGATGACCGCAGAACTATTGGTTGACATCAACACCTCGTCTAGTACATTGATCTGTGTAATTCATGAATACTAACAGAAAGGGACACTCGTGTCTCGATTCCAACTCTCCTTGAACGTCGCAGATGTCGAGACCGCCGTCGACTTCTACACCAAACTCTTCGGGGTCGGCCCGGCCAAGCACCGACCGGGCTACGCCAACTTCGTCGTCGAGGACCCGCCGCTGAAGCTCATTGTCATCGAGGACGAAGGCGTACCCGGCTCGATCAACCACGTCGGCATCGAATTCGCCGACGGCGCTGCGGTAGCGACACAAACCGAGCGGGTTGCAGCCGCCGGCCTTCCCGTCGAAGTCGACGATCCG
>CBESNZ010000238.1:0-5400 GCA_965531045.1 uncultured Acidimicrobiales bacterium | reverse complement strand
CGGGTGACGTGCTCGCGGTCGGGTCCATCAACTCCCGCCTGCTCACCGAACTGCGTTCCACGCTCGATCGACGTTCCGCCTACCGAAGCCGGGTCTTTGGCGCTCCAACCAACCCAACGCCTCGATTGGCCCGACAAACCGCTCGTGCCAATCGTTTCTCGAACACCGTCATCTACCTTCCCCACGGCGTCGATGGCCTCCGAACCGACGATCCGTCCGCTCGGCACGGCATTGTGCAACTCAATCTGTGCGCCGTCTACGGCGATGTCGGCGCACGCGAACTGCGCGGCATCGAATGGGCCGCCGACCGGTTTGCGCCCCATGCGCTGCTCTACCTCAGCGACGGTGTCGACCGGCATGCGCTGGCGCAACTCGAACTCGACATCCTCGGAGGGCGCGATATCAAGATCGTCGATGAGCGACGTCCACCCACCCCCGATGGCCATCTCTTCATGGTGCATCGATACGCCAGCCACGGCCAAGATCGATAGCGTCGAGATCGGGAACGTTCAGCGGCGAGGAGTGCGAAGGGCCTGCATCAGGCCGTCGGCGTAGCGTTGCGCCATTCTCTCGATCGTGAGCTCGCCGGCACTTTCGAGTGCCCCCTCGTGCAACGCAGCCAACCGCGGTGCATCGGCGAGAAGCTCGGCCGCCTCGGCGCCGAACTCGGCGGGCGTCACGTCGCGGTCGATGAACACCCCGTTGGTACCGTCGACGAGGTACTCGATTTCGGGGGCGTGGTACGGCAATGCGCAGCTGATGACAGGAAGGCCCAGCGCGAACGCGTCCACGATGTTGAGCCCGACCAGTCCGGGGAGCAGGAAGACATCCGACAAAGCGCCATAACGAACACGCTCGGTACCGAACACGCCACCGGGATAGTGGATCCAATCGTGCTCTCGGGCTGCTTCTTTGACGATCAGCTCCTCCGGGCCCTGACCGATGACGATCAGCTCGAAACCGGGTATCCGCTTGCGAATTTCGAATGCTGCATCGAGCAGGAACTGCGGACGCTTGAGGTCGTACAAGCCACCCATGAAGAACCCGACCGGACCGGGTCCGATGCCCAGTTCGGCGCGAGCCGTTGCGATATCGGCCTCGGTGAACGCCGCCCGAGCCTCGCGGAGTTGGCGGGTATCGGTGGCATTTTGCACCGCCGTTATGCGTTCCGGAGGAACGCCCAGCGCCTCGACGTAGGCCGCGCTCGTACGGTTGTACGCGAAGAACCAATGGGCACGATTCGTGAACCAGCGCTTGACCCGCTCACCTGACGTGCTCGCCTCGCTTCGCAGGTTCTTGCCATGCCCCCACAACGCCAAGCGGAATCCCAAGAACGGTCGAGCAGCCAGTAGGACATAGTTGAGGAGCAGCCGACTTGCTTGCTCGCACACCACGAGGTCGCTCTCTCGGGCAACGGCGACGCCGTTTTGCCAGAGCAGCTCGCGATGGCCCAGCATGATGGTGCGAACCGGCAGGTCCTCGGACCAATTCAGTCGCGTCACATCGCCTTTGGCGCGGTCTTCGATGGTGCCCTGACCGTGCACCAGACGGAGCCGAACCCCCTCGCCGGCCAGGACTGACCGAAGGTGCTCGTAGAACATCACCCGGTAGGTGTGCAGACCCTTGATGAGGATCGTAACAACCGGCGCGTCGACCGGAAGCGCAGCGACTGCCGAATCGACGTCGGTGACCCACTCGGGATCCTTGCGGCGAATGGGTGTTACCAGCTCGGCAGCAGATGGCCGACCGACCTGGTCTCGAACTTTCCTGACGAACACGCGCGGCGAAGATGCTGCGGACAGTGCGAGGTGCCCGGCGCCTGCGACGCGATTGCCACGCAGCGTTGCGGCGCCGGCCCGACGGAACCGCACCTGGCTGCCAACCCGCAGGCGGCGGACCAATCGGGTGCGCCGCGGTTCGCCGCGCTCTGCGGCCTGAAAGTCGACAAACGTTGGCTCGGTCTCGCCGGCGTCCATCGCGGCGGCGCAGACACCGACGTACCGAAGCAACTCGGCAATCGTGGAACCATCGGCGGTGGAAAGCGAGCCATCGTGCACTCGGTAGCCGAAGGTCCGTCGGGGGTCGGAAATAACCGGCCCTCTACGCGACAGTCGGGTGAAGATGCCGACGTCCATCGTCGGACCGAATTTCCCCTCGAAACCGCCGACCGAACGGGCCGCCTCGGTGACGAAGATCGCCGACGGGAAACACAACTCGAACAGTTCGCCGTCGGCACGCCACTGCTCCCACTCCGCGATGCTGGTCGGACCGAGATCCTTGTGCCCGAAGAACACGGGCTCTTCCGCCGTGCCTCCGGTCCGCTTGGCAAAACTCGCAACGACCAACGGCATCGGTTCGAGGTCGAAGAGCGCGAGGAGTCGGTTCACGCGAGGTTCGATCGCCAGGTCGTCGTCACCCATGAACGTGATGAGGGCGGTCTTGCATGCCCTGAGCGCAGTGTTGTGCGATTCGTGCACGGGCAGTCGATCTTCGACTTCGACGACCTCGACCGGGCCATCCCACTTGCCCAGTTGCTCGGCGATAGTCACCCGCGTAGCCGGCGTGCATCCGTTGAGCACCACCAACAGCGACACCTCGCTCGGCGTCGTGCGCACCAGGCTGTCGAGTGCCGCCTGCAAATACCCAGGACGCCCGATCGTGCACAGGGCAATCGTGAGGTCGGCAGGCGCAAAGCGCGGGAAGTCGGACTCCATTGCAGCAGAGTCGGAGGCATTCACCGCGCGGCGGCCTCGACCATCTCTATGAAGATGTCGTCGAGCGAGCGGGTGATGTCCCACCCCGGAAAATGCTCGCGCATCTTGGAAAGGTCGGAGATGTAGCACATGTGATCGCCGACGCGGTTTTCGTCGACGTACTCGTAGTCGATCGTGTTGCCGGTGAGCTCTTCGACTTTGGCGAACGCCTCGAGCATAGATACGGAGTTTTCCCGCCCACCACCGAGGTTGTAGACCTCGCCCGGACGCGGGTCGTTGCGAAATGCTTCGAACGCACGGAGCACGTCGTAGCTGTGGATGTTGTCGCGCACCTGCTTGCCCTTGTAGCCAAAGATCCGGTAGTGGCCCCCACTTACCGCAGTCTTCACGAGGTACGCCAGAAAGCCGTGCAGTTCAACCGGCGAGTGGGCCGGCCCGGTCAAACACCCGCCCCGGAAGATACCGACGGGCATGTCGAAGTAGCGGCCGTACTCCTGCGCAACGATGTCGGCCGCCGCTTTCGATGCACCGAACAACGAATGCAGGGTCTGGTCGATCCGAAAGTCTTCGGCGATGCCGTCCTTGTACGCCGGATCTCCGTAGTCATACCGGGTCTCGAGTTCGACGAGGTCGAGTTCGTTCGGCGCATCACCGTAGACCTTGTTGGTACTCATGTGGACGAACGGCGACTCGGCGCAGTTTTGTCGAGTCGCTTCGAGCATGTTCAGCGTGCCCACGGCATTGACATCGAAATCGATCAGCGGGATATCCGCCGCCTTGTCGTGGGACGGTTGCGCCGCGCAATGCACCACCATGTCGGGCCGCTCGGCCTCGAACAGGGCAAAGAGCGCTTGCCGGTCGCGGATGTCGACAGCGACGTGCCGGAACCGCGATGTTTGTTCCTGCAGCCGAGCGAGATTCCACGATGTGTCGCCACCCGGGCCGAAGAACTCCGCCCGCATGTTGTTGTCGACGCCTATGACCTCGTGGTCGCGCTCGTCATAAAAGCGGACCGCTTCCGAACCAATCAGTCCGCTCGATCCCGTTACGAGAACCTTCAACATTCGACCTTTCAGGAAGTGCAACGCGAACGTGCTCACGCTGGGGGAGTTGCCGAACGGGGCCCGTCGCAACCGAGCACCTTGTCTTCAGCGGGAATTTCTGCCTTCGGAGCGAGCTGCGAACGGCCACGACGCGGGCTGCTCAAATTCCTCGCTCGCTCGTCTTCTTCGCTTTCCTAGCTTAGCATTTCGATGCATTTCAACAAGTTTCAAATTCGATTGATCATCGCCGTAGTCTAGCGCCACGGAGGCCGAGCCTCTCGTTCCCGCCTCGACACCGGCGAATCCGGCAGCCAGCACCGTTGTGGCGGTTGACACCAATGCTCGACTTTTCGGCCGAAGTATCCGTAACCTGTAGGAAATGGAACCAGCGATACGGCGGCCCTCTCGAAGCTCACGGCACCTGCGCGTCGTGCCGACCGTGCCCGATGGCACGACGATGACCGACTACGGCAAGCACAACATCATCGGTATCTCGATCGACGCGGTCGACTACAACGCCGCAGTTGCCTACATCCGTGAAGCGGCGCGCGAAGAGCGCCCCTACGGCGTCAGCGCGCTGGCCGTCCACGGCGTGATGACCGGCGTGGAGGACGATGAACATCGCTACCGGCTGAACCACCTCGAACTGGTAACGCCCGACGGCCAACCGGTGCGCTGGGCGCTGCGACTGCTCCACGGCGTCCGACTCCCCGACCGCGTCTACGGCCCCGAACTCACCCTGCGAACCTGTGCCATGGCCGCAACCGAAGGTTTGCCGATTTACTTGTACGGCTCCACCCCGGACGTGCTCGAGCGTCTGAAGGTCAACCTGCCCCAAATGTTCCCCGGCCTCATCATTGCCGGTGTCGAACCATCGAAGTTTCGCACGACCACGCAGCAGGAAAAGCTCGAGATCGCCGACCGTATCAAAGGCAGCGGAGCGCGCATCGTGCTCGTCGGTTTGGGCTGTCCTCGCCAAGAGGTCTTCGCGTACGAGTACCGCGAGCTGCTCTCGCTACCGATGCTCGCAGTCGGCGCGGCGTTCGACTATCACGCCGGCCTCCTCACCGAGCCCCCCGCCTTCGTGCAACGCATGGGACTGCAATGGCTCTATCGCCTCGTGCAGGATCCAAAGCGACTCTGGCACCGATACACGGTGCTCAACTCGCGCTACGTCCTTCGGGTCGCCGCGCAGAAGCTTCGCCTCTATCGACCAAACCTGCAGGCCGGCACCGAACCGACCGAAGACATCCTGTACGGGTAAGGCCCCGACGGTCGAGGCACCGTCTGCGACGCAAACTCAGCAATGCGGGTTGCCCGCTATGCGCCGCGTCCTCGAACCACCGCAAAGACCGTGCGCACGAGGATTTTGATGTCGCTCCACAGCGTCACCTGCTGCACATACTCGGCATCGATCTCGACATTCTCGTGCAGCAGTTCGGTTCGGAGCGGTGAGATCTGCCATGCGCCGGTGATGCCCGGGCGCACAAGGTGGCGGGGATGGTCGATCAGCTCGTGTTTGTGCGCAACGTCGACGAGCTCGGGACGGGGTCCGACCAGGCTCATATCCCCTCGGAGCACGTTGAGGAGTTGCGGCAACTCGTCGAGGCTCCACTTTCGCAGGAACCGACCAACGCCGGTGT
>CBESNZ010000237.1:0-5405 GCA_965531045.1 uncultured Acidimicrobiales bacterium | reverse complement strand
CCCTCCGGATCGTCGGCGGTTGTGACGCACCCGCGGGGCTTGTTGAGCAGGTAGTACACCAGGCCCGGAGCGATACCGATCGGCACACCGTCCACGGCGACCTCGTCGTTGGCCTCGTCGACACGGCGACCGAGTTGCGCGACGGTGCCATTAACGGTCACCCGTCCTGCGGCGATCAGCTCTTCGTTGTGTCGACGGCTTCCGATCCCGACGCGAGCCAGAACCTTTTGCAGGCGCTCACCCTCGTCGGGGCTCAAGGTCATGTCGTTATTCAGCCGGCGCCGGGCTGTCGTCGGCGAATACCTCGGACGATTCCGGGGTGCGGGTCGTGAGGTCGATCACCATTGCGTCGGCTGACTCTGCTGCTGTCTCGCCGTCTGTCTCTCCGCCGACTCCGTCGGTCGCTTCGGTCGCCTCGGTCTCGTCGGCCAAGAGATCGGTGGCCGCGGCGACGGCGCTGTCGACGTCCATGCGTTCGGGACGCAGCGTTTGCTCGAGGATCTCGACCACCTCCGGAGCGGGCATGAAATCACCCAACGTCGGGAGCTGCCCCAACGAATTGAGACCCATCTTCTCGAGGAACAACTGTGTCGTGCCGAACAGGGTCGCCTGACCAGGTCCGGGGTCGCGACCGATGTCGTCGATGTAGCCACGACTCTGCAGGGTTCGCATGACCGCATCCACGTTGACGCCACGAATGGCTGCTACCTGCATGCGTGACAGCGGTTGTTTGTACGCGACGATGGCGAGCGTTTCGAGCGCGGCGGCGGAGAGTCTGGTGGTTTGCCCCTCGAGCACGAACCTCTCGACATAGGGCGCGGTTTCTCGTGCCGTCTGGAATCGATACCCGCCGCCAACGCTGGCCAAGCGGAAACCTCGGCCCTGTGCTTCGTAGTCGGCGGCCAACTCGTCACAGACCCGGGCCACGAGATCGGGCGGCAGCGATGTGAGCATGCCGAGCACGTGCGCCGGCACGGGGTCCTCGGCCACCAACACGATGGCTTCGATCGCTTGGCGTAGCTCGTCGGTGATGACCGGCTCCGGCTCTGTGTCCGGCTCTGTTTCCGCCTTCGGCTCTGTTTCCGTGGCCGGCACTGATTCCGCGGCCGGCACTGTTTCCGTCTTCGGCAGGTCTTGCGTCGCTTCGTCCATAACTATCCCTCGTACCCATCGATCTGGAAAATATCGGCGATGCGATCGCCCTCGGCGCCCGTCCAGGTCACTGCGATGTCACCAAACGTCTCGGCCTGGTCGAGCTCGATCACATCCTGCTTGTAGAGCTCGAGCAGTGCGAGGAACCGAACCACGACTTCGATGCGGTCGACGAGTCCGGAGGTGAGCTCGCGGAACGAGATTTTGCCCACCCGCGGCAACTCGTCGAGCAGTTCCTCGACGGCATCTTGCACCGTGACCGTGACGGTCGTGACGTGGAAGAGGTCGACGTGCGGCTCCGGCTTCGGCGCCGTGGCCCGAAGGAACGCGTCACGAAGATCGATGGCGTTGACGCCCTCGAGCAGATCGGGAGCGAGCCCCACAAAACGTTCGTCGATACCGGCGCGGCGCGGATACACGCGATCCGCCTCGGCGCTGAGATCTCGCAACACGAGCGCAGCGTCCTTGAATGTCTTGCACTCGAGCAGACGGGCCAGCAGCAGGTCGCGCTCTTCCCAAAGTCCGAGCTCGTCCTCGAAATCGACCTCGTTGTCGTCCGGCAACATGCGCCGGGTCTTGAGTTCGACGAGCGTCGCAGCGATCAGCAGAAACTCGGTAGCCGTCTCGAGATCACACAAATCGATCTTGTCGAGCTCGGCCAGGTAGCGGTCGACGATGTCGGACAACCGAATCTCGTACAGCTCAACTTCGTCGGTGAGGATGAGCTGGAGCAGCAAGTCGAAAGGACCCGCAAATACTGGGGTCTGCACCTCATAGGCCATAGCGTTCAGACCCTAGAGCGTGCGATCGTTCCAAGCGCGCACGGGCCCCACAAATCCCACCCACCCGCGTTGTTCCGATGCCGGAGAAATCGCCGAACGAGCCTCGCCGGAGCACCTCGTGGTGCCTAGCCTTGAGCCGTGACTACCGCCCTCGTCTGGTTCCGCCGCGACCTCAGGTTGCATGCCAACCCGGCATTTGCGGCGGCCACCCACCACCAGAGGGTTGTCGCACTGTACGTTCTCGACCCACTGCTGCTCGGCAAGGCAGCGCCGCGTCGCCGCCATCAGCTGTTTGCTCATCTCGCAGCGCTCGACGCCAAGCTCCGAGAAAGCGGTGGCGCACTCCTCGTCCGCTCCGCCGGCCCCGGCAAGGCTGTAGGCGAGGTTGTGACCGAGGCCGCTCTTTTGACCGGAGCCACCGAGGTTCACTACAACGCCGACGTCACTCCCTACGCACGCCCGCGCGATCGGAACACCACGGCGGCACTCTCGGTCCACGGCATCGATTCCGTGCCGCACTGGGGCACGCTGTTTCACCCGCCGGGCTCGGTCCTCACGCAGAAGGGCACGGTGTCGCAGGTATTCACGCCGTTCTGGAAGCGGTGGAGCGTGACCCCGCTGAGCGTGTGGCCCGACGAGAAAGAAACCGACCTCTTCGACGACCCGGGCGACGGTCTTCCCGCCGTCGACGCAGTTCCGATGCAACCCGGCGGCGAAGATGCTGCGCTCGACCGCCTCCACAGCTGGCTCGACGTCGTCGACGCATATCCGACCGACCGAAACCTGCCGGCGATCGAGGGCACCTCCCATCTCTCGGCTGACCTGCGATTCGGCACACTGTCGCCCCGCCATGTGGCCGATGTGGTCGGCGAAGGGACGCCGGGGCGCGAGGCATTTGTGCGCCAACTGGCCTGGCGCGATTGGTACGCGCACCTCAGCTACAACACGCCGGAAGATCGTGGTCTGGCCGACGCCAGTGTTCGACCCGCCTACGACGCTGTCGAGTGGCGAAGTGACCCCGAGGACCTTGCGGCGTGGAAGGCGGGCCGGACCGGATACCCGATCGTCGATGCCGGCATGCGGCAACTCAACGAATCAGGGTGGATGCACAACCGGGTACGCATGATCACCGCATCGTTCCTCGTGAAGGACTTGCTCATCGACTGGCGACTCGGCGAAAGGTATTTTCGCCACACGCTGGTCGACGCCGACTACTCGCAGAATGCGGGAAACTGGCAGTGGGTGGCAGGGACCGGTGCCGACGCGGCGCCGTACTTCCGCATCTTCAACCCGGTGAGCCAGAGCCGCAAGTTCGACCCCGACGGCCACTACATCCGCCGTTGGGTGCCCGAGCTCACCTCGCTCGACTCGAAGTCCATCCATGCGCCATGGGAGGCCGGCCCCCTCGACCTCGCAGCCGCCGGCGTCATCCTCGACGACACCTACCCGGCGCCGATCGTCGATCACGCCGACGCCCGGGAGCGAGCGTTGGCGGCGTACAAGGCGGCCCGTTCGTAAACAAGCACTCTCATGACGCTCGGCCACTACCCTCTCGGCCATGGCACGCGTCTTTTCCGGCATTCAACCATCGGGTGAACTCCACCTCGGCAACTATCTCGGGGCACTCGTCAATTGGGTGGCCCTGCAGGATGAGCACGACGCCATCTACTGCATCGTCGACCTCCATGCCTTGACGGTGCCAAAGGAGCCCGGCGTTGTTCGCTCCAACACGCTGCAGCTGGCGCAACTGCTCGTAGCGATAGGCGTTGACACCTCGAAGTCCATGCTCTTCGCCCAGGGATCGGTCGCCGAACACAACCAGCTCGGGTGGTTGCTGGAGTGCAATGTGTCCTTCGGCGAGCTCAACCGCATGGTCCAGTTCAAGGACAAGTCGGAAGGTCGTGACTTCGTCTCTGCTGGCCTGTTCACGTACCCGGCGCTGCAAGCCGCCGACATCTTGTTGTACGACACCGACCTCGTGCCCGTTGGTGCCGATCAGCGGCAACACATCGAGATCACCCGTGACATCGCCGAGCGGTTCAACGGCCGATACGGCGACACCTTCGTGTTGCCCGAGGCATACATTCCGCCAGCAGGTGCTCGCATCATGGATCTGCAACACCCCAAGAACAAGATGTCGAAGTCGGTCGACTCGGTGAAGGGCACCATCGGCGTTCTCGACGATCTCGCCCAGATCGCCAAACGAATCAAGTCCGCGGTCACCGACAACGACGGTGACGTGCGCTTCGATATCGCCGAGAAGCCCGGTATCTCGAACCTTCTCTCGATCCTCGGCGCAGCGACCGGTCGGGACCCCGAAACCTGCGCAGCCGACTACACCCAGTACGGCCCGCTGAAGGCCGACACGGCTGAGGCGGTCATCGAGATGCTCACGCCGATCCAGGCCCGGTACGCCGAGCTCGATGCCGACAAGTCGGCAATTGAGACGATCTTGCGCGACGGCGCAGATCGAGCCCATGAAATTGCGGTGCCCGTGCTCGAACGAGCCCGAAACAACATCGGCCTCTTCTAGACCACATGTCTGGCTGGATCGCGTCTGGCTTAGATGACGTCTGCCCCGGGCCGGTACGGAGGATCGACCGCGTGTTCGGCGTCGTCCACCGCCACAACGCCTGTGGTCTTTTGCCGCTTTTCCATGATGTCGGCGATCTTCGCCAGGATCCACACCAAGATGAAGTAGACAACCCCGACCGCAACGTACGCCTGGAGGTTGGTCACCTCGGTGTCGAGGAAGTTCGGGGTACCCGCACCACGACGCACGAACTCCTCGTACCCAATGACGTAGCCGAGGGACACGTCCTTGGTGAGCGTGGCCATCTGGGCGACGATGGCCGGCACCATACGGCGAACCGCTTGCGGCAGGATGACGATGAACATTGCCTGCCAGTAGGTCATGCCCACAGACTTCGCGGCTTCGGACTGGCCAGAGGGCAAGGACCGGACACCGGCCCGGAAGATTTCGGACAGGACGGCCGAGTTGTAGAGCACCAAAGCTACGACGACCGACCAGAACGTTCCGAGTAGTGCATCTCCTCCTCGGCCCCGAGCGAACGACGTGTCGATGGCGAAGACTGCGAAGATCAGCAGGAGCAGCGGAAGGGCCCGAAACAGTTCGACCCAGCTCACCGCCAGGGTTCGCACGACTCGCCGATGCGACAGCCGCATGAGCGCCAGGCCGAACCCGAGCAGGCTGGCGATGACACCGGCCACGATTGCGGCCTTCACGGTGGCCCAGATGCCCTTTGCCAAGAATTCGATCGTGTCGCGCTCGAAGAGGTCGGTCCACTTCTCGGCCTCGAGCTGGCCGTTGTCGTCGAGCTGGCGATACATCCAGTACAGCGCCGCGAGGGCAACCACGGTGGCGACCGCGGTGCCAATCTGCACCCGACGGCGACCTCTGGGGCCGAGTTCTTCGACCAGGACGTTCGTGGTCATCGTTTGATCGCGTAC
>CBESNZ010000236.1:0-5429 GCA_965531045.1 uncultured Acidimicrobiales bacterium | reverse complement strand
CCAACGTCGTCACCGCCCGCCGCCGGTTACTTCGGGCCGCCACCGTCACCCCGCAACGGGCCCAGGCAGCACTCACCATTCGCAGCCGCCAGCTCGTCACCAGCGGCACCTACCCCCTGCGCGACGCCACCCGCAACCTCGACCGCCACATCGAACGTCTCGCCACCCGAGCACCCCGAGTGCTCGAACGAGCCGCCGCCAAACTCGACCTCCTCGACAGCCAACAACGCGCCTACGACCCCCGCAAGGCGCTCGCGCGCGGGTGGAGCATCACCCGCAACGAGGCCGGGGCCGTCATCCGTACCGTCGACGACGCGCCGCCCGGAAGTGTCGTCACCACCGATATTGCGACCGGACGGCTGACCAGCCGGGTCGAATCGGTGCAACCATAGGAACCGCCATGTCAACCGAACCCACCGAAGCCAGCCAGGCCGAAGCCGTCGGCTATGCCGATGCCTTGTCCGAGCTCGATGCTTTGCTGCTCGACCTCGAGGACGACGACATCGACGTCGACCTTTTGGCGACCAAAGTCGACCGGGCGGCCGAACTCATCAAGTTGTGCCGAGATCGCATCGACAATGCCAAGGTGCAGGTTCACCGAATCGTGGCCGACCTCGAGGCAGACGCCCCCGCCGAAGGCGACAACAACCTCGCTCTGGAACTCGACGAATGAACCAAGCTCCGGCCGCGCTCACCACGGTGGCCGCCCGCGTCACCGAGCGGCTCGACGAGGTCCTGCAGGAAGAGCACGACATCTGGTCCGGTATCGACTCCCGGCTTTCGCCGCTGCTCGATGCGCTCCGGATGTTGGTACTCGGCGGCGGCAAGCGGCTTCGGCCCGCCTTTTGCTACTGGGGGCACCGAGCCGCCGGAGGCGACGACAACGACCCGGCCGTCATCGACGCGGGAGCTGCGCTCGAGCTGCTGCACGCGTTCGCCCTGGCCCACGACGATGTCATGGACGGCTCCGACCTCCGTCGCGGCAAACCCACCATCCACGAAGCGTGGGCCAAGCGTCATGCCGATGCCGGATGGCGCGGCGAATCCCGCCGATTCGGCGACGGTATTGCCATCCTCGTCGGCGACCTCGCCCACGTGCTGGCCGACGAGCTCGCCATCCGCGCCGCGCCACAAGCCACGCGCCTCTGGCGAGATCTGCGTACCGAGGTCAACCTCGGCCAGCTACTCGACATCATGGCCACGGCACAGCGCGACACCGAGCTCAGCACGGCCCGCCGCATCGCTCGCTACAAGTCGGGCATGTACACCGTCGAACAACCCCTCGCCTTGGGGGCCAACATCGGCGGTCAGCCCGAGCTCGGCGACCGACTCCGACGCTACGGCGACCCCGTCGGAGAAGCCTTTCAACTTCGCGACGACATGCTCGGTGCGTTCGGCGACACCAAACTCGTCGGCAAGCCGGTGGGTGACGACCTCCGCGAAGGCAAACCCACCATGTTGTTGTCGATCGCCACCGAACGCGCCAGTCGCACGCAGAATGCCGTGCTCGAAACCATCGGCACCGATCTCACCGTGGCCGACGTTGCCATGGTGCAGCAGGTTTTCGTCGACACCGGCGCGGTGTCCCAGGTCGAGCTCCATATCGAACAGCTCATCGGCACCGCGGTGCTGTCCCTCGATGCGCTTCGCCTCGACCCCGAGCCCGACCTCGCGCTGCGCGAGTTGGCCACCTTCGTGTCGGCCCGCACCTTCTGAGCGAACCCGTAGGCTTGAGGGGGTGACTGCCGCCTCCGAGTCCAAGAAACGTCGCACCTTTGCGATCATCAGTCACCCCGATGCGGGAAAGACCACGCTCACCGAGAAGTTCTTGTTGTACGGCGGTGCGCTCAACAGCGAAGCCGGTTCGGTCAAGGGGAAAGCCGGCGGCCGATCTGCCACGTCCGACTGGATGGCCCTCGAACAACAACGCGGCATCTCGATCACGTCGACGGTGCTGCAGTTCCCGTACCGCGACTGCATCGTCAACCTGCTCGATACCCCTGGTCACCGCGACTTCAGCGAGGACACCTACCGGGTGCTCGCCGCGGCCGATGCCGCCGTAATGGTGCTCGACGCCGCGAAGGGCATCGAACCGCAGACGCTCAAACTCTTCGAGGTATGCCGGGCCCGCAACATGCCGCTCGTCACCTTCATCAACAAGTGGGATCGACCCGGACTCGACCCGCTCGACCTCATCGACGAAATCGAGACCAAGATCGGGGTCGTCCCGACGCCGATCACGTGGCCCGTCGGCATCGCCGGCGAGTTCCGCGGCGTCATCGACCGCAACAGCGGCGACTTCATCCGTTTCACCCGAACCGCGCGCGGCGCCACCGAGGCCCCCGAAGAGGTTGTCGACGTCGCCCGGGCCGAAGCCGAAGAAGGCGAAGCCTGGACAACCGCGAAAGAAGAGACAGGCATTCTCGGGGCCGTCGGCGCCGACCACGACGACGAGTTGTTCCTCGCCGGTGAGACCACGCCCACGCTCTTCGGCTCGGCCCTCACCAACTTCGGCGTACGCCTCCTGCTCGACACCGTGGTCGACCTCGTCCCGCCACCCAGCGCCCGACCCGACGACCAAGGCGTACCCCGCCCAATCGATGCGCCGTTCTCGGGCTTCGTCTTCAAGGTGCAGGCCAACATGGACCCGTCGCACCGCGACCGCATCGCCTTCTTTCGCGTGTGCTCCGGCGTGTTCGAACGGGGGATGACCGTCACCCACGAAGCCACCGGCAAACCGTTCAACACCAAGTACGCCCACACCGTGCACGGCCAGGACCGCGAGACGGTCGACTTCGCCTACCCGGGGGACATCGTCGGTTTGGTCAACGCCACCGACATTCGAATCGGCGACACCATCTGGAAGGACGAGCGGGTCCGTTTCGCGGGCATCCCCAGCTTTGCTCCGGAGCACTTCTCGGTGTGCCGCGTGCGGGACACCAGTCGGTTCAAACAGTTCCGGAAGGGTGTTTCGCAGCTCGACGAAGAAGGCGTCATCCAAGTGCTACGCGACCCCGAACTCGGCGACCAGGCGCCAGTCCTGGCCGCGGTAGGACCCATGCAGTTCGACGTTGCGGTACACCGGCTCGAGAACGAGTTCGGCGCACCGGTCGAGCTCAGCCCCACGTCGTACAAGGTCTGCCGCCGAACCGACGAAGCAAGCGCCGCGATACTCCGACCAATGCAGGGCGTCGACGTGTTGCAACGCAGCGACGGCACCCGGCTCGCACTGTTCGAGAGTCCGTACTGGCTCGACCGACTTGCCCTGGATCATCCCGAGCTGCTGCTCGAGCAGATCCTCGCCGAAGGCTGAGAGCGATCGGCACCTGACCGAGTCAGGCCACGCCGGCGTCGGGTTCGGCGAGTGTGTTCGGCTCGGTCACCAGCACCTGCGTCGGAAGGTACTGCACCGCTGTTTGCAGCCAATCGAGTGCTCCATCGATGCGTTCATCGTCGCCGGTGGTCATCCGATCGATGGCCAGACCGTTCAAGATGGCGAGCATCACCGTCGACCAGGTCTCGGGCGATCCGAAGGGCACCCCCGAACGGCTCAAGGAATGCTGCATCTGCGACAGGCGATCGTGCACCAGCGCTTCGGTGAGCTCGGTGCCAACATCATCCCGGCGAGCGGCGACCACGGCCACCTCGAGTAGCAGCCGGTGCCATTGGGAGCCCACATCGCTGTTGTCCTCGCTCCAGTAACTCTCGATCAGCGCGCCACCGTCGGTCGCCAGGGCCGCTGCCTTCCGGTTGCGTTGCTGGTTCTTCTCGACGATGTGCGCAAGTGCGTCGAGCAACATCTCGTCTTTGGAACCGAACTGGTACGCAATCGTGTAGGTACTCGTTCCGAGCGCAGTTGCCAGGGGACGCAGCGACAGATCGCTGATTCCCTCCTCGAGCAGGTAGTCGACAATGTCGTCGAGCAGCTCGTCTTTTCTTCCTGGATTGGGATGTCGTCCCATGTCTCGCTCCTCACCTAGCGATGCATTTGTGACCCGGAGCACCGTAGACCGTTCGACTGCCAATTCCCAAGACTCGCCGCCGACCGAACTGGCAACTGGTCGCGGGCCCCACTTCCGCGGAAGAATGCGGACGTGCGAATTCACAAACTCTCCGATGCCGACGGGTTCATCGCAATTGACCTCGACGATGCCGATCGAACCATCGGCATTGTCCGGCGAGCCAAGAAGGTGCTCCAAGGCGGGGCACAGGACCTCGCTCGGTCGCTCACCTACGGCTTCGCGGTCCACGAGTTGCAGTACAGCGGGGCATCGGCCGGGCTCAGCGGCTTCGGCGAGGGCTCCGAGCGCTTGATCGAAGTCTTCCGGGCCGAGGTCGCTCCGATGGTCGCCGATGGGTCGTTCCTGCCAGACGTCGGCAAGGGCATCACCGAGGCCGATCTCGCTCCCTTGCGAACCGACGACCCCCGACCCGCGATTCGTTTCGACGAGCGAAACGGTCTCCTCCTTCAGGACGAATTGGTCGGTCATTCGGTCGCCGCCGCAACCGCCGCCGCGCTCGGCGGTTTGGACGGCAAGCGCATTTCGATCGAGGGGTTCGACAACAACGGCCTGGCCGTCGGTCGGGCCCTCGTGGCATCGGGAGCCGTCATCGCCGGCCTCAGCACCGCGAGCGGGTCGGTCGAATCCGATGGCAGCATCGACATCGAAGCGGTCGCGGTGGCACTCGCCGCGAACGACGACGATGCGCTCGCGAACTTCGGCAAAGTCAGCCCGGCCAACCGGATCTTCGGCCACGGCGTCGACGCCATCACCGTCGCTTCCAAGATGGGCGTGTGCAACCACTACGCCGCAGAGTATGTGAAAGCCAGCGCCATCGTGCCGGCGGCCGGGATGGTCGTCACGGCCAAGGCCCTCGCAATGCTGCGCAAGGCCGACGTGCTGGTCATGCCCGACTTCGTCACCACCGGGGGACCCATCCCGCTTTGGTCCCACACCGGCGACATCGATGCCGATACCGCCGTCGCGGCTGCGATCGACACCACCACCGCAATCTGCACCGACGCCCTCACCCACGACGACGGCCCGCTACTCGGAGCCTGCTATCGAGCCGAAGCCTTCCTCGGCACGTGGCGCGATGCGTTGCCGTTCGGTCGCCCCCTCGCCCCCTAGGCCAAAAACCCGGGTTGAACCATTGCCGGAGCCCCGTACGCTGGTCGCCGGTTCGGGGCTGTAGCTCAGTTGGTAGAGCGCTGCCTTTGCAAGGCAGATGTCAGGGGTTCGATTCCCCTCAGCTCCACGTCGTTCCTCGGCCCTGGGGGCCTCGGCACTCACGGAGTTTTCGCTAGCGCGAAAACATCCCCGCCCCGAAACCGGACGGCATCCACAGGGCGAAATGCGCCCGCCGGTTTCAAATCGCTTTGCGATTTGAAGCCCTTACCGCCTTTTCGCTGGCGCGAAAACGCTTCC
>CBESNZ010000235.1:0-5450 GCA_965531045.1 uncultured Acidimicrobiales bacterium | reverse complement strand
CGATGCTGATGCGGTACCGCATCTGTTTCGCCGCGGCATGCGTCTCATCGGGCGCTCCTTACGGGCAACGCCGCTCAGCCACGCGGTGGCCATCAGCGGAGCCATCGTCTTTGCCATCGCTGCTGTGGGCCTGACCCGTGTGCTCGGATGGGCGACCGACAACGTCATCGAGCCGGGTCTCGACGGCGATGGGGTCACCAATCGCCAGCTGTGGAATGCGGTCCTCTTGGTGATGGCGGTCGGCCTGCTGCGAGGTGCCGGAGCACTGGTGCGACGCTATTTCCTCGCCATGGCGGAGTACGTAACCCAGCGGCTTTGGCGTCGGCAGCTCTTCGATCAGTATCTCGAGCTCCCCGTGTCGTTCCATCAGAGCCGGCCGACGGGAGAGTTGCTCGCCCACGTCGACAACGACATCCTCATGGCGACCTCGATGCTCAAGCCGCTGGCCTTTGCCGTGGGCACCGTTGCGCTCGTGGCGGCTTCGCTCGGCAGTCTGCTCGAAGTGCACCCGTATCTGGCCATCGTTGCCGTCGTCCTGTTTCCAATCCTTGCGATCATGAACCAGATGTACACGAGCCGGGTGGAAGCGCCGTCGGCACGGGTACAGCAATACGTCGGCGAGCTGAGCAACATCGCACACGAGAGTTTTGACGGCGTGCTCGTGGTGAAGACGCTCGGTCGCGAGGCCGCGGAGGGTGAACGCTTTGCCAAGGCCGCAGATCAGCTTCGGGCCGAACGCGTTGGCATCGGCCGCATGCGCGCGTTGTTCGAGCCGGCGATCGACTCGTTGCCGAACATCGGAATCGTCGCCTTGCTCATGGTCGGTGCCGGCCTCATCGACAGCGGAGCAATCACGGTTGGCGACCTCGTCGGTTCCATGGCGTTGTTCTCGATTCTCGCGATGCCGATCCGCATCATCGGGTTCTTCCTGGAGGAGATGCCCAAGTCGGTCGTGGCACTCGCACGCGTCGATCGGGTGCTCGACGTGCCCCGTCCTCGAGCCACCGGCGACCACAACACCCCGCTCCCGGCGGGTCCACTGTCGGTGTCGTTCGACCACGCGGCGCTCAGCTATGAGGGCCACGAAGTGCTTCGAGACGTGGCGTTCTCGGTCGCTCCGGGTGAGTCCGTTGCCATCGTTGGAGCAACCGGCAGCGGGAAGTCGACCCTGGCCAAACTGCTGGTCGATCTGATGCCCGCCGATGCAGGCACCGTGCGTATTGGCGGGATACCGGTCGGCGATACCGATCCGGTCGAGCTGTATTCGTCGATCTCCCTGGCGTTCCAAGAGACCTTCCTCTTCGCCGAGTCAATTGCGAACAACATCGGTCTCGGTCGCGATGTCTCGCGTGCCGATGTCGAACATTCCGCTGCGCTTGCCGGGGCAGATGGGTTCATCCGCGCGCTCCCCGAAGGGTTCGACACCGTCGTTGGAGAGCGGGGCGTCACCCTGTCGGGCGGACAACGGCAGCGGGTGGCGCTGGCTCGAGCGCTCGTCGGTTCCCCCCGGGTGCTGTTTCTCGACGACGCCACGTCGGCTGTCGATCCTCTGATCGAATCCGAGATCCTCGACAACCTTCGCCATCAGCTTTCCCTGACGCTGCTGGTGGTCGCCCATCGTCTGTCCACCATCATGCTGGCGGATCGCATCGTCTTCATCGCCGGCGGGACCGTGGCTGCGACGGGCACCCACGACGAGCTTCTCTCGCTTCCGGCATACGAGGCGCTCGTGCGAGCGTATGAGGAGGCGTCCGCATGACCGCTCCCGTCAAGCCAGTGGTCAACCCCCGTGAGGTGGGCGCGCTCGAGGTGCTTCGCCGCGGTTTGGCGACCAGCCCCGAACTCAAACGCGGGCTCGCGCTCACTGCGGGCATGGCGGTGATGTCGGCGATCGGCCGACTCGTCATTCCAGTTCTCATTCAACAGACGCTCGACCGCGGCATCCGAGGCGAAGAGGGCTTCCGTCCGCGGTTTGTGTACAGCGCGGGTGCGATCACGCTCGCTGTGATCGTCGGGGTCTTCCTCGTCAGTCGAATCAACTACAACCGGCTGGTCCGCGTCGCTCAGCAGGCGCTTGCCAACCTTCGGGTCCGAACGTTCAACCACATCCACCAATTGTCGCTCGCCGACCACGTCGACACCCGACGCGGCGTTCTCACCGCTCGCGTCACCAGCGATGTCGAGACGCTCGAACAGTTCGCACAATGGGGAGCGATCTCCTGGATCGTCAATAGCGTCATCATCGTCGCAACGCTGGTGGTGATGGCCTGGTACTCGTGGTTCCTGGCCATCGTCACGGTCGTCGTCTATCTGCCGATGTTGCCCGCGCTGCGAGCGCTGCAACGCCGCCAGTTCAAGGCGTACGAACGAGTTCGAACCCGGGTGGGCGACACGATGGGCGCAACGTCGGAAGCGGTCATGGGCGCCGGTGTCATCCGTGCGTACGGCTATCGCGAGCCGGTGCGGCGCCGCCTCGCCGAGGCCAACCAAAACCAGTACGACGCGCAACTGTCGGCGCACACCTTCTTCGCATGGCTCGCGCCGCTCACCGACCTCTTCGGCGCTCTGGCCACGAGTGCGGTGATCGCACTCGGCGTGTGGTGGGGTGCTGACCATGGCCTCACATCCGGTGAGTTGGTGGCGTTTCTCTTCCTCGTCACGATCCTGCTCAATCCGATCGCCGAGATCGGAGAGGTGCTCGACCAGACCCAAACCGCCATGGCGGGCTGGTGGCAGATCCTCCAGATCCTCGATCAGCCCATCGAGATCATCGAACCCGAGGATGGTGTCGAGCTTCCTCATGCACCCTTGTCGGTGTCGGCCCGCGGGGTTGAGTTCTCCTACCGCACCGGCGCCCGCGTGCTGCACGGCGTCGATCTCGAACTTCCCGCCGGCGCGAATGTTGCGATCGTGGGCGAAACCGGGTCCGGCAAAACCACCTTGGCAAAACTGTTGGCCCGGTTGGCCGACCCCACCGCAGGGCAGATTCTGGTTGGCGGGATCGATCTCGTCACCGTCGATCCGGCGTCACGCCGCAACGCCATCCGCATGGTGCCCCAAGACGGCTTTCTCTTCGACGCCACCGTGCGGGAGAACGTCCGCTATGGCCATCCCGCGGCGACCGACGACGACATCGACGCTTCGTTTGCTCGCCTGGGCCTCACGTGGTGGGTCGAGCGCCTCCCGAACGGACTCGACAGCCAGGTGGGCGAACGAGGTGAGTCGCTGTCGGTCGGCGAGCGTCAGTTGGTCGCGCTCGCCCGAGCCCAGTTGGCCGACCCCGGTCTATTGATTCTCGACGAAGCCACCAGCGCCGTGGATCCAGAAACCGAGCAGGCTCTCGCAGACGCGCTCGTGCGCTTGGCCGAAGGCCGTACCACCGTGTCGATCGCGCACCGGTTGTCCACCGCCGAACGGGCAGATCTCGTCGTGGTTTTTGACGCCGGGAACATCGTCGAGTTCGGTCCACACCAACAACTCGCGGTCGGCGGTGGGGTGTATCAAAACCTGTACGACAGCTGGATCGGAAACACCCGCGCGTCTGCCGGGTAGAAACTGCAGCCGGGCCCATCGCCCGGTAGGGGAGCCGGCAGGACCGTTGGCTACGATCGACTACATCTCGTCGATCCCACGGAGCGAAGAATTTCATGAAGTCCCCAGTTCGAGTAACGGTCACTGGCGGCGCCGGCCAGATCGGCTACGCCCTCCTCTTCCGTATCGCCAGCGGTCAGATGCTTGGTGCCGATCAGCCGGTCATCTTGCAGCTGCTCGAAATTACGCCGGCCCTCGGGGCGCTCGACGGCGTGCACATGGAACTCGAAGACTGTGCATTCCCGCTGCTCGAGGGTGTCGTCAAGACCGACGATGCCAATGTGGCCTTTGCCGACACCGACTACGCATTGCTGGTTGGGGCCATGCCTCGCAAGGACGGTATGGAACGAGCCGATCTGCTCGAGGCCAACGGGGGCATCTTCGGCCCGCAGGGTAAGGCGATCAACGACCACGCAAGCCGTGGGATCAAGGTGCTTGTCGTCGGAAATCCGGCCAACACCAATGCACTCATCGCGCAGGCCGCTGCGCCCGACATCGACCCGGGCCAATTCACCGCGATGACCCGCCTCGATCACAACCGGGCCATGTCGCAGCTCTCCGCCAAGGTTGGTCAGCCGCTCGACGCCATCAAGAAGATGACCGTCTGGGGCAACCACTCGGCGAGCCAGTACCCCGACCTGTTTCACTGCGAGGTCAACGGGCAGAATGCGGCGGCCCTCGTGAACGACCAGGCCTGGATCGAAGAAGACTTCATACCGACCGTTGCCAAGCGTGGCGCCGCCATCATCAAGGCGCGCGGCGCTTCCTCGGCCGCATCTGCCGCCAACGCCGCAATCGACCACATGCACGATTGGGCGGTCGGCACTCCTGACGGAGACTGGACCTCCATGTCCATTCCGAGCGACGGCAGCTACGACGTGCCCGAAGGCATCATCTCGTCGTTCCCCGTGACGTGTTCGGGTGGCGACTACTCGATCGTCCAGGGCCTCGACATCGACGACTTCAGCCGAGCCCGTATCGATGCTTCGACCGCCGAACTCGTCGGCGAGCGCGACACGGTCAGCGGCCTCGGCCTGATCTAGGCGTCCGAGCATGGCTGAGGAGACCACCCAGCCGCTCGACGCAGATCCGCGCCCTGCGGAGCTCCGCACGGCAAAGAGTCTGTTGCTGGTCAACACCGGAGACGGCAAGGGCAAGTCGAGCGCAGCCTTCGGGGTGATGCTTCGCGCCCTGGCGCTCGAGTGGCCAGTGGCCGTGGTGCAGTTCCTCAAGTCCGGCGACTGGAAAGTCGGCGAGGAGAAGATGGGCCGCAAGCTCGGCGTCGACTGGCACGCGATGGGCGATGGGTTCACGTGGGACTCCGACAACATCGCTCACGACAAGGCCATCGCCAACGAAGCCTGGGCCAAGGCCAAAGAGCTCATCAACAGTGGCGCAAACCGTTTGGTGATCCTCGACGAGATCACCTACATGCTCACGTGGGAGTGGCTCGACCTCGACGACGTCATCACGACCCTGCAAGAGCGGCCCGAGAAGACCAGCGTGATCTGCACCGGGCGCGACGCCCCGGATGAGCTCATCGCCATCGCCGACACCGTCAGCCGCATCGAGAACGTCAAACACGCCTACGACGCCGGCATCATCGCCAAGAAGGGGATTGACTTTTAGTGCCCCAGACGGTGGGCGTGGGTTTTGTTGTGTCTGATCCTGCGACCCTTCTTGGCGATTCTCGCGCTGTGCTTATGGGTCGCTTCGCTCCGGGTTGACGTCGCAGGGCGGTCGCCGAAGGTCGTTTTTGGTTGCTTCGCGTTCGCGCTAGTGAACGGGTGCGAAAGCGTTTTCGCGCTAGCGAAAAGGCGGGAAGTGCCGAGGCCGCCAGGCCGCAGGAACGACGAGCG
>CBESNZ010000234.1:0-5482 GCA_965531045.1 uncultured Acidimicrobiales bacterium | reverse complement strand
CACCGACACCGTTGCGACTCCCGACATCGAGACGCCGGCCGAGACCGACGCCGACGGCGCAGCTGTCGCGAACCCGGTCCTGACCGCCATTGAGGGAGAGTCATCCAATGGAGCGTCCGACTCGCCGGGCGGTCCCTCCAAACGGCGATGGCGTCGTACGTCAAAGGTAAAGACGGAGACACCGGCCGCCCTGGAGTCCTCAGATGACTCCGAGCCAGACGAGCCAGACGTCGATGAAATCAACGGCGACATCGACCCTGCCAGCGACCCTGCCAGCGACGCTGCGGAGGATGCCGAAATCGAAGACACCGAAACCGTCGACACCGACGGGACCGACACCGTCACCGACGGGACCGACGACACCGAAACCGGTCGACAAAGGGCGTCATCGAAGTCAAAGCGCTGAGCGCTTCGGACGGTACGACGAGCACGCGCCGAGAACCTCACCCTTCTGGAACACCACGCGTTCAGACGATTTCGGCCCGACGCTGTTCCCATCGCCACGCATCGGTGAACATGTCGTCGATGGATCGCGTTGCCTGCCAACCCAGCACGGCGGCGGCCTTGCTCGGGTCGGCGTAGCACGATGGTGCGTCGCCGGGACGACGATCGACTCGCCGGTGCGGGATCGGGCGTCCGACCGCAGCCTCGCCTGCGGCCAGCGCCTCGAGCACCGAGGTACCTTGGCCGGTGCCGACGTTGATTGCATCCCAGCCCGCCGCAGCGTCGAGCGTGGCCAGGGCTCGGACGTGCGCCTCGGCGAGATCCTGCACATGGATGTAATCCCGAAGGCAGGTGCCATCAGGCGTCGGATAATCGTCGCCATAGATCTGCAGCTCGGCCCGCTCGCCGCTGGCAACACTCAACATGAACGGCACCAGGTTGGCCGGCACGCCGCCTGGCGCCTCGCCGATGAGGCCCGACCGATGGGCACCGACCGGGTTGAAGTACCGCAAACACGTCACCCCCCAGTCATGGGCCTCGGCGCAAGAACGCAGCAGTCGCTCGATATCGAGCTTCGTCTGGCCGTAGGGGTTGATGGCCCGAAGCGGGGCGGACTCGGTGACCGGCACGGCGTCGGGCTCACCGTAAACCGTCGCCGACGACGAGAACACGAGGAGCGGGACATCGTGGCGGCGCATCGCCTCGACCACCGACAACGTCGAACCCACATTGACGCGATAGTAGCGGGCCGGTTCGGCGACCGACTCGCCGACCGATTTGAGTCCGGCGAAGTGAATCACGGCGTCAAAGCGCCCCCGGGCGAACAACCGATCGGTCGTTTCGGCCTCGACGAGGTCGATTTCGTGTACCTCGAAAGGCTGTCCGGTGATGTCGGCGACGGCGGCAGCCACCGCAGGCGATGAGTTGGCATAGTTATCGGCGCCGATCACCTCATGGCCGGCCTCGATGAGGCTGACGCAGGTGTGACTGCCGATATAGCCGGTTGCTCCGGTAACAAGAACTCGCACGGCGTCAATGCTAGGCGGGTCGCCTCTCACCGCGGTTCTGTTGCCACCGCCACGCATCGGCACACATCGCCTCCAGCGAGAGCTCGGACCGCCACGACAGCACTCGGGCCGCCAATGACACATCGGCGAAGACCTGTGCCGCGTCGCCGGGCCGGCGGGGGGCGATCACGCGTGGCACCGAAATGCCGGTTGCCGTTTGGGCTGCGGCCAGGATCTCGAACACCGACGATCCGCGACCGGTTCCCAGATTGATCGCATCCCACGTCGGTTCATTTCCCAGCCGTTCGACCGCCGCAACGTGGCCGCGAGCAAGGTCGACGATGTGCACGTAGTCGCGTACGCAGGTTCCGTCGGCAGTTGGATAGTCGTCTCCGAACACCGGGAACGGATCACCGCCCGACGCGGCCTCGACCAGGCGCGGCATCAGGTTCACCGCCTCGCCTCGGGCCGCTTCCCCGAGTTGCCCGGATGGGTGCGCCCCGATCGGATTGAAGTAGCGCAGGCATCTCGTGGACCAGCCGTAGGCCCGGGAGCATTCTTCGAGCAACGCCTCGATATCCCGCTTCGTACGTCCGTACGGGTTGATCGGTGCAACCCGGTGCGTTTCATCGACAGGCACGTGTTCGGGGTTGCCGTAGACCGTGCACGACGACGAAAACACGATGCGGTCGACACCGACGGTCCTCATCGCGCCCGCCAACGAGATCGTTGACCCGACGTTGATGCGTTCGTACCGCAGCGGATCGGCCACGGATTCTCCGACAGCCTTCCGGCCGGCGAAGTGCACGACGGCGTCGGGCTCGGTCGCGGCAACCACTCGCTGGGTCCGGGCGGCATCGGTGAGGTCGCACTCGTGGATGAGCACGTCGGTGCCGGCGAGCGCGTTGAGACGCGCACCCACCTCGCGGTGGCTATTCGAGTAGTCATCGATGCCCACGACTTCGTGACCGGCCTCGATGAGCGCCAGGCACGTGTGACTCCCGATGTATCCGGTTGCGCCGGTGACCAGTACCCGCATTGGAATTACGACGTACCCGCCGTGGCGAAACCGGATTGCGGATCGCGGTGATCGAACTCGTAGCGGGCCCATGCCCGGAGTGCGTCGTTCACCGAGGGGTGCGCCAACTTGTATCCGGAGTTGATCATCGCCTCGGCCGAGATATTGGTCGACCGGTACAGCTTGTCGATACGACGGCGATGAATCCCCGTCTCGAGTCCCAAGGCAGCCGCCACCTCGAAGGGTCGGCTGGCAAGGCGCGCCAACCGGTACGGCATGGTCGGCACGCGATAGCGGCCACCGAAGGCACCGAAGATGCCCTCGACGATGTCCTCGATCCGAACCTCGTCGGGGAATGCGCAGTGAAACACCTCTCCCTCGTCCACACCGCAGAGGTGCACGAGAAACGCCACCATGTCATCGAGGTGAATGCAGCTTTTCACGGTCGTCCGTCGACCGATGTAGAAGAACATTCGGCGACGGAGCATGGCCCGCAACCGCACGAAGTTGCCCGTGTCACCGGGCCCGAAGACGACGCCCGGCCGGACAACCCGGATACGTCGTTCGGGATTTTTCGCCGCCCAGGTGCGGAGTCGCTCCTCGGCCAACGCCTTACTGGCGCCGTACGCCGTGTCCGGGCTGAGCGCGTCGGACTCGGCAAAACGGGTCTCGCCCGCACCGAAGACCATCATCGTGCTGGTGAAGATGATCGACTTGACGCCGTTGGCGTCGCACCAATCCAGGACGTGGCCCGTGCCGATGTCGTTCACGGCGAAATAGGTGTCGTCGGGGAAGCCTGGTTCCTTTGCGATGCCGGCCAGGTGGAAGCACAGCGAAAACTCGTACCGATCACCCGTATCGGGGTGCGCCATGTCGAGTCCAACCAAGGGGCTCGTGATGTCGGCCACGATGTCGGTGTTGCCACCGGCGACGCAATCGAGGGTGACTACATGACGAAAGCGGCCGGATTCGCGTAGCGCTGGCACCAGCCTCGTTCCGATGAAACCAGCACCGCCGGTGACCAATACGTCCATGTCACCCTCCTGTTGTGCCTGTCGTGCGGGTTCTATCGTACCGTTCCCACCTGCCGCGGGACAGATGCAAAGATACCGAAAGTTCTCGTCATGTCACAATTGTTCGTGGTCGCCCACCGGGGCGTCGGCCTGCTCGGCTGCCCGCGTCGATCGGCTATCCGGTCGCCGTGTGCGATTCCGACTCAGACCCCAGAAATTCGGGCATCGTGACGTGCCCGTCGGCAGCCACCTCGTCGTGACGGAGGATTGCGGGAACCGTCTCCAACAGAATTGCGAGGTCGTTGCGCCATGAGCGGTGGTCGACGTAGACGACGTCGAGTTCGAGGCGCTCGTCCCAATCGACGGCATTGCGGCCCGACACTTGCGCCAAGCCCGTGATTCCGGGGCGGACCTCGTGGCGACGACGCTGTCGGGACGAGTAACGAGGGAGATAGTGCGGCAACAACGGTCGCGGCCCAACGAGGGACATGTCGCCGACGAGCACATGCCACAGCTCGGGAAGTTCATCGAGGCTCGTCGACCGCATGAGCGAGCCAAAGCGGGTCAAACGCTCCTCATCGGGTTCGTCCCCGTCTCGCATGGTTCGAAATTTGGTCAACACAAAGAGCGAGTCACCGCGGCCCACACGCGTTTGTCGGAACAGCACCGGCCGGCCCATCGTCGCCGCAACGACGATGACGAGGCCGAGTAACACCGGGGCGAGGATCAACAACAAGATGGCCGAAACCACAATGTCGAACACTCGCTTGGAATCCACGCTGGTGCCATCGGCACAAGAGACTCCAAATCAAACCCCAGACGGATGGCCCGCGGCCCTACGGAACGGCGATCGAACGCTCGCAGAATCGGTCGGCCGTGTCGTTGTTGTTCGGTCCGCCGTCGCACAGATCGAAACCGGCACCGCCGCCAACCGCATCGGGGCCCCGCCCACCGCGTATCACGTCGTCACCGTCGTCGCCCCACAAGCGGTCGGCGCCTGCCCCACCGGACAAGGTGTCATTGCCGGCGTGCCCGCGAAGGTGATCCGGGCCGCCTGCACCACGGAGATCGTCGTCACCGTTCTGGCCGGCAAGCCAATCGGTTCCCCGGTTTCCCTGGAGAAGGTCGTTGCCATCACCGCCCAGGAGCTTGTCGTGGTCGGCACCGCCACGAAGCACATCGTCGCCGGCACCTCCACGGAGGAAGTCGTGCCCATCGCCGCCATCGATCTGGTCATTGCCATCGCCGCCACAGACGATGTCGTTCCCGCCGAGCGCGACGACCCGGTCGTCGCCGCCGAGCGCGACGATCACGTCGTCTCCTGCAGTGCCGGTGAGCACGTCGGGCCCTTCGGTCCCGACGATCGTCGCCACCCGGTTTTTGCAGGTGGGCAGTGGCACCAGTTCGCTTCCGCACTCCCATCGGGGACCGTGACCGACCGATCCATCAGGATCGAACCCAAGCTGAGCGATAGCGGTGCCCGCGGTCAGGAACGCCCCGATTTCGTAGGCGATGTAGCACGAAGATCCGGTCGAGTTCGCGACGGCGAAGTGGGTGTGAATGCCGAACGGCGTCGTGACGCGCCAACAATTCCCACCCAGTGCTTCCGGGGACGCAACGGTCGAACCGAGCAGCGCTCCTGGCAGCAACGACTCTCCCTCGACGACCTGGAGGTCTACGAGATGGTGGAACAGCACGGTGCCGACGGCCACCCCGTCGACCGAGAGGTCGAGCAGCACGTATCTGCCGGCGGCCGAGCCGCAGGTGGTGTCGAGCTCGACCCGGTTCACGACTGCCGCGACCGCCCCGCTGGCCGCCGTCACCTCGAAATGTACCGATGCATCGGGAGCGAAGATATCCATCGTCCAATCCTGATCGGATCGCCGACTGTGCACTCCCGGATGGGTTCCGTACTGGTTGGCCCACGCACCATCGAAGGGCATGCCGACGGTGACGAACTCGGCCGTCGAAGCCGCCTGTGCTGACGAGAAACCGGCCGA
>CBESNZ010000233.1:0-5503 GCA_965531045.1 uncultured Acidimicrobiales bacterium | reverse complement strand
CACAACACCGTCTGCGCGATCTCCTCGGGTTCGATGAAGCGACCGCCGGGGTTGGTCTTCGCCATCATCTTGGCCATGCCTTCGTCCTCGCCGATGAAGGAACGAATCATCGGCGTGTCGGTGGTACCCGGCAGCACTGCGTTGACGCGAACACCTTGCCGAACGTATTCCTGTGCGGCGGTCTTCGTCAGCCCGAGCACGCCGTGTTTCGCCGCCACATAGTGCGGAAGCCCGGCGAACCCGACCACGCCGGCGCCCGAGGATGTGTTGACGATCGAACCGCCACCATTGGCGCTCATGTGCGCCAGCTCATACTTCATGCACAGGAACACCGATGTGAGATTGATGGCGATCATCTTGTCCCACCCTTCGAGACTGAGCTCGTGAAAGGGCGTCATCGTGTCGTTGATGCCGGCGTTGTTGAAGGCGCAATCGAGGGCCCCGAAGTCGTCGACGGTCGCCGCGATGAGCTCGGCGACCTCCTCTTCGTCGGTCACGTCGGTGCGCTGGTACAACGCGACCGCGCCGAGCGACTCGACCATCGCGACGGTCTCGGCCGCGTCGTCATCCTTGAGGTCGGCGATCATCACCGCCCGTGCGCCGGCCTCGGCAAACGCCAGCGCTGTGGCGCGTCCGATTCCGCCTGCGCCGCCCGTGACCAGTGCAACCTTGCCTTCAACCCTGCCATCAACCCTGCCGTCAACCATCCGTGTCTCCTGCGATCGCCTTGTGACTGTCGCGATGGGTCAGGACGACCCATATCCGGCGACGGACCCGAAAGCTACCATCGGGGCAATGGGCGCATGGCGAACGAAAATCACCGGACTGGCGACGACGGGAGCAATACTGGCGGGCCTGGTTGCCGCATCGCCGGCGGCGGCGCTGCCTGGCGACGTCATCGTGGCGGGCGCCAATCAGTGGGGACAGCTCGGCGACGGCACGACGACGCCCACGACATCGTTCCAGGTGGGTCCGGCGTCCGGCCTGACCGACATCGCCGGCGGACGACACCATCTCGTCGGTCTGCAATCCGATGGCACCGTCACCACGTGGGGGTACAACGGCATGGGCCAGATCGGTGACGGCGGTGACAATCGCCGCGAGTCCCCCGTCGTCGTTCCGAACGTCAACGACGTCGCAGCCGTCGGTGCCGGGCATTACCACAGCCTCGCTGTCCGCTCCGACGGGACCCTGTTGGCGTGGGGCCGTAACGTCGATGGCACGATCGGCGACGGTACAACCGCCAACCGCTTCACCGCTGTTCCCGTCCCCGGCGTCGACAACGCCGTAGCAGCAGCCGGCGGCCGCGAGCACACCCTCGCGCTGCTCGGCGACGGCACCGTGCTCGCCTGGGGGTCGAACAGCAATGGCCAACTGGGCGACGGCACGACCGTCAAACGCACCAGCCCCGTGGCCGTACCTGGGTTGAGCGACATCGTCGACATCGTCGGTGGCCGTATCCACAGCCTGGCGCTGCGCCAGGACGGCAACGTCCTTGCGTGGGGCGACAACAACCAAGGTCAGCTCGGAGATGGCACCCGAACCGACCGGCTCTCACCCACCGTCGTCCCCGGACTCTCCAACATCGTGGCGATCGAATCCTTCGGCTTCCACAATCTCGCCCTCGACGACCAAGGCAACGTGTGGGCCTGGGGCCTCAACGGCAACGGTCAACTCGGGGACGGGACCACGGTTCGTCGATTGTCGCCGCAGCTGGTCCCCGGACTCTCCAACGTCGCAACGATCGGAGCGGGGCGCAACCACAGTCTGGCCTCGGGCCACGACGGCTCGTTCTACGTGTGGGGTAAGAACGATGCGGGCCAGCTGGGCGATGGCACGACGACCGATCACCTCTCGCCATTTCTCCTCGGCAGTCGGGCACCGATTGGTCGCATCGTGGCCGGACGCGACTACAGCCTCGCGCTCGAAGGCGGCACGACCGTGTCACCCATCCTGTGCAACGGCATCGACATCACCGTCGACATCGGTGCCGGAGAATTGCCCACCAATGGCGACGACGTCATCCTCGGGACCGACGGCGACGACGTGATCTCGGCCATGAACGGCGACGACCTGATCTGCGCCGGCGGCGGCAACGACATTATCCACGGAGGCCGGGGCCAAGACCTCGTACTCGCCGGACCGGGCGACGACATCATCTACGGCGGTTGGCTCACCGACATCCTCCATGGCGAAGACGGTAACGACCGGATCTACGGAGGCGGCCTCGACGATTTCCTCTACGGGGGCGGCGGCAACGACCGCCTCTTCGGAGGGGGCGGCGGCAACGACATTTGCGACGGCGGTATCGGGTCCGACACGGCCAACGGCACCTGCGAAGTGACCATCGACCTCTAGGAACCGGCACGACAAGCAGCGGTTCTGTTGGTCAGCCTCTAGAACGCGTTCTAGGGTTGCGCCATGAGCGACCGAAATCACAACGAAACCATTTCCTCGTGGGACGACTTCCCGGTGCATCAGACGTCGGAGTTCATCCGCAACGTCGCGACCAGCGATCGGAACTTCTACGACCGGTACTACTTCAATCTGCACGGCTCCTCCGACGAGGTGTTCGCCATATTCGGGTTGGGCATGTACCCGAACCTCGGCGTCAAGGACGCGTTCATCGCTGTCACAACCGGCGGCGAAAATGGCAAACAGCACATCGTCCGAGCCTCCGACGAACTCGGCGACCGCATGGACATCTCCGTCGGGCCGATCAAGGTCGAAATCCTCGAGCCACTCAAGAAGCTCCGCGTCACCGTCGCCCCCAACGAACACGGCGTCGAGATGGACGTCGTGTGGGACGCGACCATTCCTGCGCACGAGGAACCCCGTCAGTACATTCGCCAAAAGGGCAAGGTGATGTTCGACACCCAACGCCTCGCGCAAACCGGCAATTGGACCGGGACCCTCACCGCCGGCGGCACGACCTACGACGTCACCCCCGATCGCTGGCGCGGCTGTCGCGACCGTTCCTGGGGCGTTCGTCCCGTCGGCGAGAAAGAGCCCGATGGCATCCGCCAGGATGTTTCGACGATGGCCGGGATGTGGAACTACATGCCGATGCAGTTCGATGACCACTCGATCCTGTACATGTGTCACGAGGAGTCCTCCGGCGCCCGCCCGCTCGAGGAAGCGGTCCGCATCTGGGCCGACCCGGAAAGGGACCTCGAGTGGCTCGGTCGGCCCGAGTGGGAGCACACCACCGTCCCCGGCACCCGACTGCTGGCGGCCTCGACGATCCGCTTCGACGAGTCCGACATCGTCATCGACGCCAAACCCCTGCTCACCAACTTCATCTCGATCGGCACGGGGTACGGGATCGACGACGACTGGCGTCATGGCATGTACCAGGGCAAGGACGTCGTGCAGGGCCTACAACTCGACCCGGAAGAGACCAAGGGCCTGGCGCAGTACGGCGTGGTCGACTCCGTCGGCGAGTTCACCTATGCGGCCGGGGATCGCTCCGGCGCCGTCGGCTATGGCCTGTATGAACACGGCTTCTTCGGCGAGTTCGCCAAGCTCGGTCTGCCGGATCGTGGCGCCGTGTTCCCGTAGGGCGAGCAAACCCTCAGAAAATCTGCCCGGTCCCGGCGCGACGGAAACAGCCGTGTACAGTCCCGAACGCACCGCAAACCCACCGCGGGAGAGTGTTGTCTGCTTCGGCCGGCAACCGCCGAAGGAGCAACCGCCCCTGGAATCTCTCAGGCCCCTGGACCGCAGTGGGTTGGTGCCTCTGGAGAGCGGTCGGCCTCGGTCGACCCACCGACGGGGTAAGTGCCAGTAGCTCCATCGCCGGCACGAAACTCTCAGGTAACCGGGACAGAGTAGGGGTTGCCTTCAGCGAACCATCGACCCCATCTGCGGAGTACCAGTGTCCCTCGACGCCAAAACCGGCCTGCCAAAGCTCAAGAGCCAAAGTCGCGAATTTCTCGAACGACACATCGGGCCCGACGAGGGCGAAATCGCCGAGATGTTGGCCGCCCTGGGGCTGGCCTCACTCGACGAGTTGATCGAACGAGCGGTTCCCGAATCGATTCGCCTGACCGAACCGCTCGACTTGCCGGGCCCGGTGAGCGAACTGCAGGCCACCCGGAATCTCCGGGAGACCGCGGGCAAGAATCGGGTGTTCACGTCGCTGATCGGTGCGGGCTACTACGGGACGATCACGCCGGCGGTGCTCACGCGCAACCTCTTGGAGAACCCCGGCTGGTATACCGCCTACACGCCGTATCAACCCGAGATCAGCCAAGGCCGACTCGAGGCGCTGCTCAACTTCCAAACCATGGTGAGCGATCTCACCGCGATGGACATCACCAATGCGTCGATGCTCGACGAGGGCACTGCCGCGGCAGAGGCGATGACCCTGCTCCACCGTGTCAACAAGGCGGCCGCCAAGGGCGACGCGAACACGTTCGTGGTCGACGCCGATGCCCTTCCGCAAACCATCGAGGTCATCTGCACCCGTGCTGCACCGCTGGGCATCGAGGTCGTCATCGCCGATCCAGTGACCGCCGATCTCACGGGCGTTTTCGGGGCGCTCGTCCAATACCCCGGCACGAGCGGGGCGGTCAACGAACTCGAACCGATCATCGACCGGCTCCACGAGGGAGGTGCCCTCGTGGCGGTCGCCGCCGACCTGCTGGCCCTCACCTTGCTCGTCCCGCCCGGCGAGGCGGGCGCTGACTGCGTCGTCGGCACGGCGCAACGTTTCGGCGTACCCATGGGATTCGGCGGGCCGCACGCCGGATACCTCGCGATTCGAGACGACTACAAACGCTCCCTGCCCGGTCGTCTGGTCGGCGTCTCCATCGACACGGAAGGTCGGCCGGCACTCCGGCTGGCGCTGCAGACCCGCGAGCAGCACATCCGTCGCGAGAAGGCCACCAGCAACATCTGCACCGCCCAAGTCCTGCTGGCCAACATCGCCGGCATGTACGCCTGCTGGCACGGCCCCGACGGTCTGGCCTCGATCGCCCGGCGGGTGCACGACTTCACATGCCGCATGGCCACCTCGCTGCGCGCCGCCGGCTTCACCGTCACCGAGACGTTCTTCGACACCATCAGCGTGGGCGTCCCTGCCGGCACCGCCGACCGGTACCTCGTCGCCGCGCGCGACCGACGCATCAACCTGCGCCTCATCGACGACAGCACACTGGGAATGTCGTTCGACCAAACCACCACCGAACCGGTGCTCGACCTGGTGCTGGAAGCGTTTGGCGTCCGCGAGGCCTTGGTGACCGAGGCGCCCTCCTGTTTGCCGACGGCGGTCATCCGAACCTCGCCGATCCTGACGCATCCGGTGTTTTCGATGTACCACTCCGAAACCGAGATGCTCCGGTACCTGCGAACCCTCGTGAACAAGGACATCGCCCTCGACCGGTCGATGATCCCGTTGGGCAGCTGCACGATGAAACTCAACGCGGCGGTCGAGATGGATCCCATCACCTGGCCCGAGTTTGCGTTCATGCATCCGTTCGCCCCCGCCGACCAAACCGCC
>CBESNZ010000232.1:0-5557 GCA_965531045.1 uncultured Acidimicrobiales bacterium | reverse complement strand
CGATCTCACCCGGCTCGCCACTTTGCTCGACGGGCTCGACGGGGTGGCGGGCGTTGCCATCACCGGCCCGTCGGGGAGCGGCAAGACCCGTTTGTGTGCGGAATTCGCCAAGATGGCGACCGAGCACGGGGCAACGGTGCTGTACTCGGCGGCCCCCCAGGCGGACACAATATCGCTCGGCTCGTTCTACGCGGTACTGCCCCGCCTCCGCCAGATCGGTCGCAAGCTGATCGCCGATGGCATCAAGGGTCCGGCGTTGCGCACGGCGGTGTGGGCCGCGGCAACCGACGAACTCGAGCGCGAAACGGCGGGAAGACCGCTAGTGGTCATGTTCGACGAGTGCCAATGGATCGACGAGAACAGCGCCGCACTCCTGGCGTTTCTCACCCGCAACAGATTCGCCATGCGCGTCATCTTCATTGTCTCCGGCCGTGACGATCCAACCGATCCGGAAGATCCGACGGGTGCAACCTGGCCGCAGCTGCTCGACGTCTTCGATCAACTCGGCGAGCACTGTCACGTGCCGGTGGGCCCGCTCGGGTTTGACGACACCCGGGCACTGTTCGCCAGCCTTCGTCCCGATCTCACGCCCCAGATGGTGTACGAGGTGGCGAGCGATCTGCATGCTGCCAGTCAGGGCAATGCGGGTGTGGTCCACGCCGTGACGGCGTCGTTGGCCGGTGGCCACCTCACCATCCCCGACCTGCGTTCGCTCAACCCCGAACGCCTTCACCAACGTGCGGTTGAATCGCTGTCCGACGAGGCCCAGACCGTTGGTCAGTGGGCAGCGGTCATCGGTCCGTTCTTCGACCTCGAGACGCTGGTGAGCATCGCCGACCTCGAGGAGCGACACGTGCTGCGCGCCGTGGACGAACTGGTGCGAGCCAACGTCCTCGTCGAACGCTCGGTCGTCGACTTCGCGTTCTCTCACGTGCTGATGCAGTCGGCTATCGAGCAGACGGTGCTGCGGCGACCCATCGCCAAGATGCATGCCGCCGCCGCCGGGTACTTCGCCGCCGACCTGCACCGCCGCGCCCGACACCAGTGCGCGGCCGTGCCGTTCGTCGATCCCGCGGTGGCGCAACAATCACTCATCGACTCTGCACGGGCACGGGCCAAACTGGGCCTCAACCGACTCGCCACCGTCGACTTCGATCTGGCCGATGGACTCTCGGCCGACCCGCTGCCCGCCGAGGTCGACGCCCTCTTCGCCAGGGTGCTCGATCTGACCGGTTTCACCGCGGCAGCCCTGCGACGACGGCGCGCCGCCTTCCAACGGTGCATCGACAACGACGACCATGCAACCGCGCTTGTCGTCGCCACCAGCGGTCTCCCTGACGCGGAGCTGATCGATGGCGACGCCGACCTGGTGACCATGTTGGAGGCCATCGATGCCGCCCGTCTGGACGCACCAGCCGCCCACGATCTGGCGATTCATCTGGCGCATCAATCGGCCATCGCCGGTCAGCTCGACGCCGCCGCACAGCACGCCGACCGCGCGGATGCGTTGGCCAACACGCCGAGCCAGCAGGTTCGGGCCGCCGTCGCCAAACGTCGAGTGCACTCGAGCACCAGGACGCCGCAGGAACGCCTCGAGATCCTCCTGGCGGTCGATGAGGCTGCCCGACTCGTGGCCACCGAGGTACAAGTCGAACGCCTCGTGCTGCTGTCGATCGACCACTACGAAGCTGGTGATCGACCGGCAGCGCAGTCGGCCCGCGCACAAATGGAACGGTTTCCGGAAGGGACGCTTCCTCCGGTGCGCTACTGGCACGGCCTGCTCTTCGACGCGATGCTTTGCACGGACGAGCAGGACACCGCCGGAGCGCAACAGCGACGCGACGAAGCGTTCAACTACGCGATCAAGCACGGCATCAGCGAGGGGGAGAATGCCCGGTTCGCCCCCGAATTCAACGACCTGTGGCTTCGAGGCGATCACGGTTCGCTCATCGACCTCGTCGAGTCGTCGACGCTCACCGCGATCGACTCCGTTCTCGGCCAAGCCGCCAGCGCAGCCATTCGCGATGCGGTAGGCGAGTCCGAGCGCTCGTTGACCTTGGCCGAATCGTTGGCCCGAAAGGTGCTCGCAACGCGGGTCTCGCAGGGACCCGGCGCGTTGGCCGTGATCGCTTCGGTGCTCGCTCGATCCGACAGCGACGAACTCGTTGGCGACGTGTACGACATGCTCGCCCGTCGCGGGCAATCGGCGCTCGTCGTTGGCGCCGCGGTGTGCTGTCTCGGCCCCATCGACCGATATTTGGCGCAGCTCAGCCGCAACCCGCGTCGGGTAGCGCGCCATCTCGCTGCGGCCCGCGAGCTGGCCGATCGCGCCCAGATCCCCCTTTGGCAACATCTGACCGGTAGCGGCCCGGGCCCCTCCCCCGCCTCGGCGCGCAGCCTCGATCTGCGCGAGTCCTCGGACAACCCGGTTGCGACGTAGCGCTGGCCATCGTCTCGCACGGCGCTCCACCAGCTGACAACATGACGGAAGCCCACACCGTGGGCACCGCAGCAGGGGAAGAAAATGGCTGAACATGATCTGGTAATCCGGGGTGGCGCAGTGGTCGACGGCACCGGAGCGCCGCAACGCACCGCCGATATTGCGATCAGCAACGGTGTCGTCACCGAAGTCGGAACCGTCTCCGGCGCCGGCACGCGCGAGATCGACGCCGACGGGGCGCTCGTGGCCCCCGGCTTCGTCGACATCCACACCCACTACGACGGACAGGCGACCTGGGACAGCCGGATGCAGCCATCGAGCTGGCATGGCGTCACCACCGTGGTTTTCGGCAACTGCGGCGTGGGATTTGCACCTGTGCACGACACCGATCACAACAAACTCATCGAGTTGATGGAGGGGGTCGAGGACATCCCCGGAGCTGCGTTGAACGAGGGACTGCCGTGGACGTGGAACTCACTCCCGGAGTACCTCGACGCAATCGACTCGCCCAAGGACATGAACATCGCGGCCCAGGTACCCCACGGCGCGCTGCGGCTCCATGTGATGGGCGAGCGCGGCGCCAACCGCGACGACGCAACCCCCGACGACATCGCCGAGATGGGTCGCTTGGCGGCCGAGGCAATCCAGGCCGGCGCCCTCGGGTTCACCACCAGCCGGACGTCGAACCACAAGACATCCACCGGCGATTTCACGCCGACGCTCACCGCGGCAAAGGACGAGATGGTCGGTATCGCCGAGGCGATCGGCGCAACCGGCACCGGCGTCCTCCAGATGGTGGCCGATTTCACCGACATCGAAGGCGAGTTCGGCATCGGGCGGGCCATGGCCGAGGCTTCGGGGCGACCGCTCAGTTTCACCCTGATCGAGAGTCCAAGCAGCCATGCGTACCACCAGGGCTTGCTCGCCCAGGTCGAGAAGGCGCGGGCCGATGGGCTGCAGGTAACCGGCCAATGTGCGGTACGGCCCATCGGCATTCTGCTCGGCTTCGAGAACACGTTGAATCCGTTCATGGCCAACCCGGTGTGGCACGAGGTCAAGGCCCTCCCGCCGGCGGAACGAGCCAACGCGTTGCAGGAGCCCGAACGCCGACGGCGGCTGCTCGAGATCGCCGGTGGCAGGGGCGACGAGAAGTTGGTCGGCGCCCGACTCATCGAGAAGTTCGAGGTCATGTACGAGCTCGGTGATGCACCGAACTACGAGCCCTCGCCCGAGCTCGTCCTGACCAAGCGGGCCGAAGCCTTGGGCATCACGCCGCAAGAGTTGGCCCTCGACATCATGTGCGGCAACGACGGCACGGCCATGTTGTGGCTGCCGTTCACCAATTACGGCAAGGGCAATCTCGACGCCACCCGGGAGTTGCTGACCCACCCGTTCACCGTTCCCGGCTTGTCCGACGGTGGTGCGCATGTCGGCACGATCTGTGACGGATCGTTTCCCACCACGCTGCTTCAGCATTGGGGACGGGAGCGCAGCTACGACCGCATCGACCTCGAGTTCCTCATCCAACGGCAGTGTCGCGACACCGCCCGTACCGTCGGGTTGTTCGACCGCGGCATTCTGGCGCCGGGGTACCGAGCCGACGTCAACGTGATCGACTTCGAGAACCTGGCGGTGCGTCAGCCGGAGCTGGCCTACGACCTGCCGGCGGGCGGGCGACGGATGCTGCAGCGGGCCGATGGCTACCTGCACACGATCGTTGCGGGGCAAGAGACGTACGCATCGGGCGAAGCCACCGACGCGCTACCCGGCCGACTCGTTCGCGGCGCCCAGTCCGCGCCAGCCGGGTCGACGGTCTGATGGCCGCACTCGCAGCCACCGAGGTGCGCCCGCTCGAGCAGCACGCCAACTGGACCGCCGACGATGTGGCCGATCCGGCGGAGTGGACCCATCACCTCACGACCGAGCACGTCGCCGAGCTCGATGAAGCGCTGGCCGTGGCTCGGTCGCGCACGGATGAAGTACTCGACGTCACCGCCGACGACTTCCCTCTGCCGACGTTGGCCCCGGTGCTGCACAGCATTGCGTCGCAGCTCATCGATGGCCGCGGCTTTCACCGCATCGCCGGCATTCCGGTCGAGCGGGTTGGTGCCGATGACGCGTCGTGGATGTACTGGGGGATCGGTCGTCACCTCGGCGAGCCGTGGCCGCAGAACGTCAAGGGGCATTTGCTCGGCGACGTGCGGGACCAGGGGAAGGCGCTGGACGACCCGACGGCCCGGGGCAACGAGATCGGTGGCAGCGCGTTGGGCTTTCACTCAGACGGCAGCGACCTGGTCGGGCTGATGTGCCTGGACGACGGGGTGTCGGGAGGCGAGAGTCTGGTGGCGAACGCGGTGGGAGCGCACAACGACCTGGTGGCCGCCGATGCCGAGCTGGCCGGCGTGTTGTACGACGGCCTGCCGTATGACTTTCGCGGTGAACAACGCAACGGTGCAACGCCGTTCTACAAGGTGCCGGTGTTCTGTCGACACGAGTCGACGTCGGGTGACGAGCGGTTGTTCGTTCGCTACATCCGGCCCTACATCGAGGCGTCGCAGCGTCACGCCGATGCGCCCCGGCTCAGCGACAAGCAGCGGGCGGCCATGGATGCGTACGACGAGTTCATCAACGACCGGCGCTATCGGGTCGAGATGAAGCTCGATCCGGGCGACATCCAGTTCGTGAACAACTACCACGTGCTGCACGCCCGCCGGGCCTACGTCGACGACGCCGACGCCGGCAAGGTTCGGTGGCTGAAACGCCTGTGGCTGGCCACCAATGCGCTCGGCCCCGACGACCGCCCCGAGCGCTACCAAGCCGTCGGCACCATGACCCACTGGGCCAACAACCGCACCAAGGCCTAACCGACAGTCTCCGATACTTCGCGATCGCGAAGGCCTAAGAGACATCGCGAACGACGCAACCATGCTGACGAACCACCAGCAACCCGGTAGGGGCGTTTTCGCGCCAGCGAAAAGGCCCTAAACGAACGAAGCGAGTGGCAGTGACGAGGCCCCTGGGCAAAAAACGAAGCAACCACGCTGACGGGCCACGAGCAACCAGGTAGGGGCGTTTTCGCGCCAGCGAAAAGGCCCTAAGTACCGAGGCCGCCAGGCC
>CBESNZ010000231.1:0-5622 GCA_965531045.1 uncultured Acidimicrobiales bacterium | reverse complement strand
TTGCCGGGCTTCACATCGCGATGCACGAGACCGTTGCGGTGGGCGAAACCCAACGCTGCGGCGACATCGGTTGCGATCTCGGCAGCCCGGTCGGGGTGCAGGCGTCCCTCGGACTTGAGGATCTCGGCGAGCGAGCGGCCTTCGACGTACTCCATGACGATGAAGTACGTACCTTGCTCTTCGCCCCAATCGAACACGTTGACGATGTTGGGATGGCTCAGGTTCGCTGCGGCCTGTGCCTCACGTCGAAAACGTTCGACGAAGCTGGGATCGGTGGCGAAGGAGGAGAAAAGCACCTTGACGGCGACCGGCCGGTCGAGGAGAAGATCTCGCGCGAGGAAGACGTCCGCCATACCGCCGCGCGCCAACTGGCGATGAAGTTCATACCGACCTGAGAATACGGTCGGACCCTGTTCGGACATAGTCGCTGAGTCTAGTGCCGCAACCGGTCAGGTTTCGGAGCATGGGCCACGAATCGTCGGCGCATCTCGATGTGCCTTGCGGCGTGTCAGCCGCCGAAGGCGGCAGAGAGAACCGCACGCGCGATCGGGCCGGCCGTGCTGCCGCCCGTCTGCTGCCCCACGGCCTCATCGGCCTCGACGAGAACCGCGATGGCGATGGTCGGCGCCTGCAGCGGTGGCCCGGCGAAGGCGATGACCCACGCATGGGTTTCGTCGCGCGATGCCCCGATCTGTGCGGTTCCGGTCTTGCCCCCCACCACGACGGAGTCGATCGCCATGCTGGTGCCGGTCCCGTTGTCGACAACGGCCACCATTGCCTCTCGCAGTGCTGCAGCGGTGCTAGGCACCATCGCTTGGCGCCATTGGCCGGGCGCGTTGGTCTCGATTACTTCGGCGTCACGATTGCGAATCTCGGCCATGACGTGCGGCGTGGGCACCCTGCCGTCGGTGGCCACGGCGGCTGCGACCAGCGCCATCTGCAGTGGGGTTGCCTTCACCTCGCCTTGACCGATCGCCGACAGCGAGATTGCGGGGGTGTCCTCGTATACCTGCACCGGCACGACACCCGGCCGGGGATCGCGGTCGAGATACGAGTCGACGCTCTGCAGCGGCGCACCGAAGTCGGTCGGCATGTTCGACGCAGCCGCGTTGGGAAGGTCGAGTGGCGGCACGAGGTTGAACCCGAACCGTTCGGCGGTGGCCACCAAGGGCTCGGGGCCCAGATCTTCGGCCGCCAGCCTGGCAAAACCGCTGTTGCAGGACCGCCGGATGAGGTCGCGCAACGGCCCGCCGCAGCTCGATCCCCCGAAGTTGCTGATCGTGGCGTCGGTCAGCGGCGGCGAGTACCCGGTCGCAGCTGGGTACACCGGCGAATCGAGGGTGGCCGAGCCGTTGTCGAGCGCCGCCGCTGCCGTGACGACCTTGAACGTCGACCCGGGAAAGTAGGTCTCTCGAAAACTCTTCGCCAACAACGGGTTGCCAGGGGCTTCGAGCAGGGCATCGCGAGCGGCGATTACGGCTGTGGAATCGAACGACGACAGCACATTCGGATCGAAGCTCGGATTCGACCACATGGCCAAGATCGCGCCGCTTTGGGGATCGAGGGCCACAACGCTGCCCCGGCGATTACCCAAAGCGTCGCGGGCGACCGTCTGCAGATCGTGACGAAGCGTGAGCGTGATATCGGCTGTGGTGGACCGATCGAGAAAGATGTCGGTGAGGTTGCCGAACTCGAGCTTGGTCGCCTTGCCGGCCAGCTCCTCGTTGTACCGATCTTCCACGCCGGTGGTACCGAAATTCAGGGAGAAGAAGCCGGTGATGTGACCGTACAAGTCGCCCTCGGGATACTCGCGCTGGAAGTCGAAGGCGCCACCTTCAACCGGTGTGGATTGGGCGACGACCACACCGTCGGCGGTCGAAATCGAACCACGATCTTGTCCGAAGTCACGGCTGATCCCTCGGGTGTTGAATTCGTGATCGCGCAGTTCCTGCGCGTCGAACACCTGGATGCGGTTCAGCTGCACGAACAGCATCGTGTACAGCACGAGGAAGCCGACGCCGAGCCGGCGAATCTGTTTGTTCACCGGGCGGATCCGACATCCGCCGCGTGCGCCTGGTCGGGCACCACCACGTCGGGGCTCTCGGCCTCATGGGAGGTACGGACGAGCAGGGCGAGCAGGATGTAGTTCGACAGCAAGCTCGACCCACCGTACGACACGAACGGCAACGTGATACCGGTCAACGGCACCACCCGGATGACACCGCCGATGATGACAAAGGCCTGGATCGACATCAGCGTGGTGAGACCGACCGCGAGCAGCTTCTCGAAGGCGCCCTCGGATCGGACGGCGATCCGCAGGCCGGCGCCGACGAACAGGAGGTAGGCCAGGATGACTGCAGTGGCGCCCAGCAGGCCGAGCTCCTCGCCGATGGCGGCGAAGATGAAGTCGCTTTCGACCACGTCGACCCGGGCGGGGTTCCCGAGCCCGAGACCGGTGCCGGTGATGCCCCCTTCCGCCAGCGCAAAACTCGACTCGGTGAGCTGTCGACCCTCGGCGAGGTACAGCGGCCACGGATCGAGCCAGATATCGACCCGCTGCTGCACGTGCGCGAACTGCGTCCAGGCGAGCGTGGCGCCGCCGGCGAACAGCACCAGGCTGATCAACAGATAGGAAATGCGCTCGGTCGCGATCCAGAGCAGTACGACGAAGAGCATGAAGAACAGCAGCGATGAGCCGAGATCTTTCTCGAAGACCATCACGACGAGGGAGAACCCCCAGGCCAAGAGGACGGGACCGAGGTGCTTTGGTTCGGGCAACCACAGCGGCCCGACTTTCCACGTCGCAACCCGAAGCAGGTCGCGATTGTCGACGAGATAGGCCGCGAAGAAGATGGCAAGGGCGATCTTGGCGAACTCACCGGGCTGCACGTTGACCGGGCCGAAGCTCGCCCAGATTCGGGCGCCACGAAACGATTGTCCGACGACCGGCATCAGCGGCGTCATGAGCAACAAGATGCCGGCGATGCCCAAGAGGTAGGTGTACTGCCGAAGACGGCGAACCTGGCGCACCACCATCAGGGTGGCGACGAATGCCACGACCCCGAGCGCGGTCCAGGTGGCCTGGAGACCGGGCAGATCGCCCGGGACGTTTCGCTCGACCGACAGCCGAGTGACCATGACGTAGCCCAAGCCGTTCAGGAACGCTGCGAGGGGCAACAGCAAGGGATCGGCGTAGGGGGCGAGCCGTCGAATGGCGATGTGGGCCAGCACCATCAGCCCCAGCACCGCACCGAGAAACGGCAACAGGTTGGCGGGGATGGTGGCGGTGTCACCCAGGCTGGCCAGGACGTAGGCCGTGCCGGTGATGAGCGCGCCGAGCACGATCAACCCGAGTTCGGTGGTGCGACGCACCTTGGCAATCATCGGGTCAAGGCCCCGTCGCCGCGGTGGTCGATGTCGCGGTGATCGATGTCGCGGGGTTAGCCGTCGCGGTGGTCGCGGTCGTGACCGCCTCGGGCACGGTTGTCGTTGGAACCGCACCGGCACCGCCGGCCGCTTCGATGTCCTGCATCTGCTCGGCCAGGTTCGCAACGAAGACGCGGGCGTCCTCGAGTGACTCTTGATCGACGCCGTCACGCAGCCGCGCGAGTTGCGCAGCGGGTAAGTCGGCCACCGTCAGCTCGGTGGGTTCTTCCACCGTCGGATCGAACCAGAGCAGCCCGCCGGGGCGTCCCTGGTAGATCACCACATCATCACCGTCGAGGCCCACAAAGTACGTTCCGGTAGCCGCCGCGTTCAACGCCCAGTATGCGACGGCTCCAAGAGCGAGCAGCGCCAGCACAAACCCGATCGAGCGGCCGGTGATGCGACGCGGCCGGACACCATCGTCGCTCTGGCGAGCAGGTGATCCGGCGACATCCGAGGGGTCATGCGCCGGCGGCGACGCCAGATCGGGGACGGCGAGTTTCGCCGCAAATTGCGACGCACCGGCCGCGGCTGACGCGGCGGCCGTATGCGGCGACCGGCCGTCCGACTCTCTCGGGAATTCACCGTCGTCGTCGAGCACGTCGACGACGACCACGGTGACGTTGTCGCGTCCGCCGGCCTCGTTTGCCATCCGCACGAGTTCGTCGGCGGCCTCTTGCGGATCGCCGAGACGTCGCAACGCCGCCGCGATCGCCGAAGGCGAGACCTCGTCGGTGAGGCCATCGCTGCACAGGACAAATCGGTCGCCCGGGACAATCGGCACCGAGAACGTGTCGATAGACACTGGGTGCTCGATGCCCAACGCTCGTGTCACCACGTTGCGACGCGGGTGGTTCGTGGCCTCCGCTTCGGTGAGCCGACCCTCCCGAACGAGGTCGCCGACCAAGGAGTGATCCTGTGACACCTGGGCGATGTCACCGTGGCGGAAGAGGTAGGTGCGAGAGTCGCCCACATTGGCGACGATCAGCCCCGCAGTGTCGTCGGTTGGCAGCGCGAGTGCGGTGAGGGTGGTACCCATCCCGTACTTCGAGGTGTCGTCGCTGGCGGCGTCGAGAATCGCGCTGTTGGCGGCCGCGATGCGTTCGGTGAGCTCGTCGACGTTCGCAACGCCGGCGGCGGTGAAACCCTCGACGGCGATCTCGGCGGCCACCTCTCCCGCCTGATGGCCGCCCATCCCGTCGGCCACGACGAACAAGGTCGGGGCGACGAAGAGTCGATCTTGGTTGATGGTGCGCACCCGGCCCGTGTCGCTCGCCGAGCCCCACCGAAAGCGCCCTTCCGTGCTGGTCACACCAGCTCCAACACGGTATTGCCGACCTGGACGAGGTCGCCGGCGTGCATGACCATCGGCGCGCCGACCCGGGTGCGATTGAGGTAGGTGCCGTTCGTGGAACCCATGTCCTCCACCATGAACTGCCCCTCGCTGCGAAACACCCGCGCATGGATCTGCGAAACGAACGTGTCGTCGAGGGTGATGTGACAGCCCGCAGCGCGCCCCATCGAAATCTCGTCGACGAGCGTGAAGGTCAGACCGGCGTGGCTGGCGGGTTCGCGCACGATGAGCTGGGCGGCTCGGTGCGCCGACTCGTCGGCGCTCACGGCGCGTTGGCGCCGCGCGGCGGGTGCGGGACCGGGAACCGGCACCGCGCTCCGTCCGCCGATCTCGCTCCACACCGCACGAAGCACGCGAAGGAAGAACAGGTAGATCAGCACCAGAAGGCAGACGTTGAAGATGGTGAGGAGTTGCTCGGACACGGACTACGACGCCTCGAAGCGGAGCACGCTGGAACCGAGCTCGATGCGGTCGGTGTCGGTCAGCACGTGCTCGCTCACCCGAACGCCGTTGACCTGGGTGCCGTTCGTCGACCCGAGATCGATCAGTTTGTAGCCGTTGGCGTGCGGTCGAATTTCGGCATGTTGCCGGCTGACATTGCTGTCGGTGAGCGTGATCACGCATTCCGGTAGGCGGCCGATGGTCGCCACGAACTCGCCGAGCACAATGCGTTCGCCGCTGGGGAGCACCACCGACCCGGCGCCGGCGCCGCCTTCGGCCTGCCGCAATCGTGCGTCGACGGCGATCGCTCCGGTGTGCAGTGCCGGGTTGTCGATCAGCTCGATGTTGAGGGGGCCCATGAAGCGATAACCCTCTTCCCGGGCGTGCTCGCGGGCGGACTC
>CBESNZ010000230.1:0-5642 GCA_965531045.1 uncultured Acidimicrobiales bacterium | reverse complement strand
GGCCTCGGGCTAGGCGTTGACGTCGATGACGACGCGGCCACGGATCTGTCCGGCGAGGATTTCCTCGGCCAGGCGGGGCAGCGCACTCAGGGGTTCGACCGTGGTCATCTCGTCGAGGCGTTCGATCGGCAGGTCGTGCGCCAAGCGTTCCCAGGCGAGTCGGCGGCGGGCCAACTGCACCGTGACGGAGTTGATCCCGGCGAGTGTGACCCCTCGGAGGATGAACGGCATGACCGATGTGGACAGGTCGGAGCCCTGCGCCAACCCACACGCGGCGACGCAGCCATCGTCTTTCGTCGTTGCGAGGATATTGGCCAAAGTATTCGACCCGACGGCGTCGATGGCTCCCGCCCACTTCGCTCGACCCAACGGCTTGGGGTCGCCGGAGAACTCGGCCCGATCGATGACCTCGGAAGCGCCGAGGCTTTTGAGATAGTCGGTTTCCTGGAGTCGACCGGTGCTGGCGACGACCTCGTAGCCCAACTTCGCGGCCAGCGCGATTGCCATGCTGCCGACGCCGCCGCTCGCGCCGGTCACGATGATCGGGCCCTTGTCGGGAGTGACGTCGTGCTCCTCGAGTTCCATGATCGACAACATCGCGGTGTAGCCCGCGGTGCCGATCGCCATCGCTTGCTGTGTGGTGAAGGCATCGGGAACGAAGACGAGCCAGTCTCCCGGGACCCGCGCCTTGGCGGCGTAGCCACCCCAGCGGGTTTCGCCCAGACCCCAGCCGTTGAGGACCACACGGTCACCCGACGCCAGGAAGTCGTAGTCGGAATGGAGCACGGTGCCCGCGAAGTCGATGCCCGGCACCATCGGAAACGACCGGACGACCGGTGACGAGTTGGTGATGGCCAACCCGTCCTTGTAGTTCACCGTCGAGTACTCGACCGCCACGGTGACGTCGCCCTCGGGCAAATCCGCCTCGTCGAGGTCCCCAATTCGGTTGGTGACGACGCCATCGTCGTCTTTTTCAAGCACCAACCCACGGAACATGTGATTACCCTCTGCTGACAGTGTTTTCGACGCCAATCCCCTGACGTACCCCTCAGACCCTACGCGTCGGCGCTGCCCTCAACCGGTTGTTGAAGATGTCGGTTCTGTGAAGTCCGCCACATGACTGCCATACCCAGGGCGAAACATCGCCTGCAATCAGCCCGGCGGCACCTCGAGCGCGCCGTCGGCGACCAGCCGGTCGATGGCGGTCTCGTCCATGCCGAGGATCTCGCGACAGGCCTCGACCGTGTGCTCCCCCAGAAACGGGGCAGGCCCGATGAACACCGGCGTCATCCCACTGGCGTGAAAGGCGGGCCCTTCGAGTGATAAGGCTCCGATTTCGGGCTGGTCGATCTCGACGGGATAGCCGCGTTGCAGAAGATGTGGATCGTCGAGTTGCATGCCACCGGTCAACATGACGCCCGCCGGAACACCCAGAGACTGCAAACGCTCCTGTACCTCGTACGTCTCACGACTCGCCGTGTACGCCCCGACGATCTCGTCGAGTTCGGCTGCCCACTCTTGACGGTTCTGCGCGGTTGCGAAGCGCTCGTCGGTGGCCAGATTCGCGCCGAGCTCCTCGGCCAGCGTCGACCATTGCTCGTCGTTGGTGCAGGTGATGGCCACCCATTGTTGCTCGCCCGCGCATTGGTACACACCCCAGGGGGCGCCGCGCTCGTTGCGGTTGGCGTTCCCACGGATCCGACCAGGCTGGACGGCAGCGGTGCCCAAAAGATCACCGAGTACTCCGGTGACCGTCTCGACCTGCGCGACACGCACGTGGGCGCCGCCAGAGCCATGGTGCTCGCGGCCGTACAGCGCTGCGAGCGAAGCCAGGGCGCACACCCGGCCCGCGAGGTGATCGGGGAAGATCGACATGGTGCCGGCCGGGAGTCCGCCGTCGGCATAGTCCCACAGCGACACCAAACCGCCGACCGGCTGTGTGTTGGGACCGTATCCCTTCCAGTGCGACCAAGCGCCCCACGCGCCGAGCAACTGGCTCGACGTCATGACGATGCCAGGATTGACCGCGGCAAAGTCGGAGTAGGCCACCCCGAGTTGGTCCATGGTCCCGGTCGAATTGTTCTCGATGATCAGGTCGCTCGCCTTGGCGAGCTCCAGCAGCACGGCGCGGCCGTCGGCGGTCTTTGCGTTCGCACCGAAGCCCTTCTTCGAGCGGTTCGACGACACGAACGACGGCGAGAAGTTGCCACCCAGAACCGTTCGAATGAAGTCGACGTACGCGATGCTCTCGACCTTGAACACCTCGGCGCCGTACTCGGCGAACATGCGACCGCATTCGACGCCAACACCACCATGCCCGAAGTCCATCACCCGCAAGCCGGCCAACGGCGCGGACGGCGCCGGGGGTGCAGCAACTGCGGTACGGGCCTCGCCGAGATCGGCGAAGACCGCGTCGGTATCGGCGCCGAGTGCCGGCGCCGGTCGCCGAAGGCCCTGTCGCACCTCGTCGATTTCGAACAATCCGTCGGGCAGCGGCACCTCGAGCCCGGGAGCGACCTCGATTGGCGTGAAGGTGTTCCGCGACGCGAAATGCACGTTGGTGACGATGTCGTCGGGTTCGATCACCGGGGTGCACACGATGCCGCGTTCCTGGGCCTGCGTGGCTACCTCGAGGCTGGTCATGGTGGAGAAGAGTTCTTCGTACAGCGGGTTCAGCACCGCGTCTGCGATACCGAACCGGCCGATGAAGGTAGACAGCTCGGGATCTTGCAGGTACTCGGGATTGCCCAGCCATTCCAGCATGGCGGCCCACGACCTCGGGCTGAGCACCACGAGACGGACGTAGCCCTCCTTGCATTTGAACATCGGGTACACGGGCCCGGCGCCCGCGCGCAGTTCGGTACCCGGGCGTCCCGCATTTCGGCCGGCGCTCGCGCTGCACATCGACCAATCGGCAATCTGCGCGACGGCCTCGACGACCGAGAAGTCGATGTGTTGGCCGACCCCGGTCGTACGGCGTTGCCATATCGCGGTGACCACCGCGAATGCCGCGGTGACCGACGCGGAGTCATACGCGACGGTTCCCGGCGGCATCAGCGGCTCGCGGTCGGGTTTGCCCGCCTTGAACACCATGCCGCCCAACGCGCTCACCACGCCATCGCTGCTTGCAAATTGCGAGTACGGACCGGTCTGGCCGAAGTCGGTCATCGACAGCACGACGAGATGTGGGTGCTGCTGCGAAATGGCGACGGGGTCGAGGGGCCCTGCGCCGGGCACGCCGGCCTCGAGCAGGATATCGCTGTGCGCCAGTAGACGGTCGAGCCGCTCGAGGTCGCCGGCGTCGTCCAAATCGAGCACCACACCACGCTTGTTGGCGTTTCGGTAGGCGAACCACACGCTGTGATCGTCGATGAGCGGCGGCTGGCGGCGCGCCGTCGCGCCGCCGGGGGGTTCGACCCGGATGACATCTGCACCGAGGTCGGCGAGCAACCGCCCACAGAGGTCGCCCGTGCCGTCGATGGTGTCGACCACCCGCAAACCACGCAGCGGGAGGTCGGTGCTCGATGTTGCCGTCCCTCCACTGGCTGATGATGCAGCAGGGCCGGATGATGCGTCTGTGGGCTCGGTCAAGATTCTCCCCTGGCTTGGCGACGGTCTCCGTCGCGGCCGAGCGTAGACCGGATGGTCGCCGACCGAAAAACCTGCATCCCATCGGGTCGCACGTGTGTCCCGATCGACCTTCGAGCCAAAAGTAAACTGGCGTGCTGAACCCCGAAGGGCCAGCACGCCAGATACGACGATCGAACCCAGTCCCTAGGTAGGTCACTCGGTGAGGTCATGAACCGCCCAGGTTCATCGGATCAACCGCCGCAACCGCCTAATGTACGTGAAATCGTACTAATCGTCCCGTGCGTAAGAAATGTTTCCCAAAACGACCGGCATTCTTTCCCGGTCACTGGTACGGCGTGCCGACTCCTCATTTCTCCTCGATTGCTCCGCGAACGCTCCTCAAACGCAGCTCCGCGGGCGCGGTCCCTACTCGCCTCGACTGAGCGGATCCACCCCTGCGATGGCAACAGATCGGTCATGTTGAAGCCGGCCGAGCGATCGAGCGTGGGCAGAACCAGCTGCCAATCCGGATCGGCTGCGAGGTACGAGTTTGGATCGTTCTGTAGTGCACTGAAGAAGACCTCTGCCACAATCCGGCCTCCGACGGGTCCGAGGTGCAGGCCCTCGGCAAACACGTCGGCTTCGCGAAGAATGTAGAACCACAATGGCGTCGACCGGTCCAGATTGGCGCCGGGGTTGCTGAGGTCGGAGAGATCGGCGCTCGACAGAGGTTCGGCGTTCATGCGCTCGGCGATTCGCTGACCGGACGGCACTTCCCACGTGATGTGGCGAAGCAAGTTGCGGGTTGCCAACGAGGTCGGACCCGCGTCTTCACCGCGGGCCGCGCCGAAGCGGCCACCGGACTCGACGCGAAGCACGATCGGATCGTCGGACTCGTAAAACGCAGCGTTCTCGATTGGACCAGCGCCGTACAGGCTGTCGAGATCGAACGAGGCCGAGCGGAGGTTCGTGCTGCGCCCAACCGGTGTCGGGCGCCCCAGTCGCGAGCCTGCGTCCCGGGTCATGTCGTGGTCGAGAAACTGTCCCATGAACGTCGTGCCCGCGGTGTGGGCGGGGTTGTTCGGGTTGTTGTCGCTCAGGGACAGGTCGGTGATCAGTTCGATCGGGCCCCGCGCCAGATCATCGTTGGCGTCCATCTGTCCGCCGGGTCGGCCGAGTTCGACCAACGCCTCCCGAAGCTCCTGGCTCGGTTCGGCAAAGGCTGGCTCGTCGAAGAGCCGGCTGAAAGAGTCCGGCGAGGGGCCGGTTCCGACCCGTCCACCGGGGTTGCCCGGCTGCGATTGACCGCGACGGCCTCGACCCGGCCACCATCCGGACGGGACCGTCCAGCGCCATCTTGGGCTGCTGCGACACCGGCGCCGCCGACCGCAACAGCGCCCGCACCGATGCCGATACCGGCCAGCACCTTGCGTCTCCCTGGGTTCTTTGGGCCAATGGGCTTGTCCGCGGCTGCGGAGCTGTCGCTCGGGTTGCTTGTCGACGGGGGTTCTTGGGATGGACGGTCGGTGGTCACGACGGCGGGTTCCTTTTGGGATCTAGCGCCGGGTGGCGCTCGTTCGAAGGCGGAGCGGGTTTGGTTTCAGATCGGCGATGCGATGGCGGCGCCGGTCGGAGTCCGTGGAGGGGTGCGGACTCCGACCGGCAACAGCCGGAATGTGGGAGGTGGGAGTTGGGAGTCGGACGCGGGCTAGGCGCTCACCGCCGCATCAGCCACGGCCGCTCCATCGAAAGACGGACCGTTCAGAGACGGGCCGCCGGGGGTGAACCCAGCATCGGTGTTGGCGTCGGCATCGTCGGCGGCCGGACCGCCGTTGCCGCGTCGACCGTGGCCACGTCGACCATCGAATCCATCTTCGCTGTTCACCTGCTCGGTGATGCGCTCCTCAGCGGCGGCCAGTTTCTCTACGGCCTCCTCTTCGGTGATTCGGCCGGCGTCGACGGCACCTTCGATGCGCTCCGTGCGCTGGTCGAGCAGGGCGTCGACCACGTCGTCGACCGAAATGCCTTCGGCTTCGGCGATGTCGGCGAGCGACATACCGCCGTCGAGCGAT